>NZ_JBNNJZ010000838.1:0-2691 GCF_050270335.1 Streptomyces sp. NPDC059900 | reverse complement strand
GCACTACAAGGAGCAGTTCGGCGACTCCCCGCTGTCCAGCTCCCTCACGCCGGACCAGATGCAGGAGTCGTACCGCATCAAGCTGAAGGACCCGGAGAAGTACCAGGTCGTCGCGACCGCCTTCTCGGGGCGTGACGGCGTGCAGTCCGTGCAGGACCAGAAGGGCATCCTGGAGAACCTCTTCGGGCTGCTCAACGGCATGAACTGGGCGGCGCTCGCGGTGATGGCGCTGATGCTGGTGGTGGCGTTGATGCTGATCGTCAACACGGTGCGTGTTTCCGCGTTCAGCCGGAGACGTGAAACGGGCATCATGCGGCTCGTCGGCGCGTCCAGCTTCTACATCCAGGCGCCGTTCATCATGGAGGCCGCCGTCGCCGGTCTCATCGGCGGTGGTCTGGCCTGCGGAATGCTCCTCGTGGGCCGGTACTTCATCATCGACCACGGTCTCGCGCTCTCCGAGAAGCTGAACCTGATCCAGTTCATCGGGTGGGACGCGGTCCTGGCCAAGCTGCCTCTGGTGCTCGCCATCAGCCTGCTGATGCCCGCGCTCGCCGCGTTCTTCGCGTTGCGCAAGTACCTGAAGGTGTGACAAAACCCGCCTGTGCATCGGGGCGCCGTGCGGTTCAACCGACCGTACGGCGCCCTTCGTTGTCCTAGACTCACCGGCATGTCAGGCCCCGACCGGTTCTGCGACCGGCTCTCCCGGACCCGCCGTATCCGCCGCGGGGCGACCCTGACGTTGGTGTTCGCGAGCGTGCTCGCCACTGGTGCGGCCACCGGGTCCTGGGACGAAGTGGCCGACGAAGGCCGGAAGTCGTCTGCCGCGTCCACCCGTTCCGTCGCGTCGTCCGGTGACGTGCCCGGCAATGCGTCCGGTGACGCCGCCGACGAGGCGGCCGATGCCGCGGCCGAGGCGATGGCCGACGGCAAGTCCGGCAAGAAGGCCGCCGAGGACGTCGTCAGCCGCAGCGGCGACCGCTGGGGGTCGGTGTACTCACCGGGGGAGTACCAGGAGTTCGAGCAGGCCCTCGACGGCGCGTACACCGGCGTCGGGCTGTGGGCCAGGCGCGCGGCCGACGGGCGCATCGAGGTGTCCAGGGTGCAGCGCGGCGGCCCCGCCGGAGAGGCGGGCATCCGCGAGGGCGACCAGCTCAGGAGCATCGACGGCAAGCGCGTCGCGGGGCTTCCGGTGACCGAGGTCGTGTCGCTGCTGCGGGGTACCCGCGCGGGCAGCCCGGTCGAGCTCGGCCTGAAGCGGGGCACGCGCGCGTGGAGCGAGACACTGCACCGGGCCCGCCTCTCCACGGACGACGTCACGGTCACGCAGCTCGCGGGCGGCGCCGTCATGATCAAGGTCGAGGCATTCACCAAGGGCGCGGGAGAGCGCGTACGGACCGCGGTGCGCGAGGCCCCCGAGGGCGCCGGGATCCTGCTCGACCTGCGGGGCAACTCCGGTGGCCTGGTGTCGGAGGCGGTCACCGCCGCTTCCGGGCTCGTCGACGGCGGCCTGGTCGCCACGTACGACGTACGCGGCCGGCAGAAGGCCCTGCACGCCGAGCGGGGCGGTGACACCACCAGACCCGTGGTCGCCCTGGTCGACGGCGGCACGATGAGCGCTGCCGAGCTGCTCACGGGCGCCCTCCAGGACCGCGGCCGTGCGGTCGTGGTGGGCTCGAAGACCTTCGGCAAGGGCTCGGTCCAGATGCCGAGCCGGCTGCCCGACGGCTCGGTCGCCGAGCTGACGGTCGGGCACTACCGCACCCCTTCGGGGAAGGCGGTCGACGGGCGGGGCATCACCCCGGACCTGGAGGTCCGAGGCGGCGCCGAGAGGCGGGCCGAGACAGTATTGACTGGCCTCGGACCCCCCTCGTAGTGCGAAAATGGCCGCACTATGGCGAAGGAAAAGGTAAAGCGCAAGGCCGCGAAGGCCGCTGAGAAGGCCCCTGCCCGGAAGATCGTCGCGCAGAACAAGAAGGCGCGGCACGACTACCACATCCTGGACACGTACGAATGCGGCCTCGTCCTGATGGGCACCGAGGTCAAGTCGCTGCGGATGGGCCGGGCATCCCTGGTGGACGGCTTCGTGCACATCGACCACGGAGAGGCGTGGCTGCACAACATCCACGTCCCTGAGTACGTGCAGGGCACCTGGACGAACCACTCGGCCACGCGGAAGCGCAAGCTCCTGCTGCACCGTGCGGAGATCGACAAGCTGGAGTCCAAGTCGCAGGAGACCGGTCACACGATCGTGCCCCTGACGCTGTACTTCAAGGACAGCCGGGTCAAGGTCGAGATCGCCCTGGCCAAGGGCAAGAAGGAGTACGACAAGCGCCAGACGCTCAAGGAGAAGCAGGACCTGCGCGAGACGAACCGCGCGATCGCGGACGTCAAGAAGCGCCAGCGCGGCGCCTAGCCCCGCGCGTCCCGTGGGTCCCGGAGGGCCGCGCGGGAATTGGCTGGCATCGTCGTGCGTTGGTCACGTACGATGGCTACTGCACCCCACAGCGGGTGCGTGGATTGATAAAACAACATGGGGATGATCGGTTTCGACAGCGGATGTCGAAGCAGGGGAAGCGAGCCGAGGAAGCGACAATGATCTCGTAAACCACATGTCGCAACCAATAATCGCCAATTCCAAGAGCGAGTCCCAGTCCTTCGCCCTCGCTGCTTAATTAGCAGTGAGTGAAGGAC
>NZ_JBNNJZ010000837.1:0-2696 GCF_050270335.1 Streptomyces sp. NPDC059900 | reverse complement strand
GCTGTTGACCACCGCCACCGAGGGCGTGGGCTATCTGCTCAAGGACCGGGTCGTCCAGGTCGACGAGTTCCTGGACGCGCTGGAGCGGGTCGCTTCGGGCCAGACCGCCTTCGACCCGGAGGTCGTACGGCAGTTGCTGACCCTCAGCAGCCACACCGACCCGCTCCAGCGCCTGACGCCCCGGGAGCGCGAGGTGCTCGGCAAGATGGCGCAGGGACACACCAACGCGGCGATCGCCGGGCAGTTGCACGTCTCGCAGAGTGCCGTCGAGAAGTACATCGCGGCGATCTTCGACAAGCTGGAGCTGGCCGGGACGACCGGCTACAGCCGCCGGGTGCTCGCCGTCCTGCGCTATCTCGGCTCCTGAGGCGCCCGGGTGGTACAGGTCGGGTCCCGGGGCTACAGGCCGACGTCCCTGCTGCGGAAGTCCTCCAGGCACTCGCGCCGCACCAGGAGCCGCGCGTGCCCGCCGGCCACGGCCACCACGGGAGGGCGCCCGACGAGGTTGTAGCCGGACGCCATGGACAGGTGGTACGCGCCGGCCACCGGCACCCCCAGGACGTCTCCGGGCCGTACGTCGCCCGGCAGGCGGACGTCGGAGGCGAGCACGTCGCCGGCCTCGCAGTGCCGCCCCACGACGGTCACCGGCGCGGGCGGGGTCGTGGAGTGCCTGCCGATCAGGCGCGGCGCGTACCGCACGCCGTAGAGCGCGGGCCTCGGGTTGTCGCTCATCCCGCCGTCCACGGCGACGAAGGTGCGTCCGCCGGTCCGCTTGACGGCGAGCACGTGGTAGAGGGCCACTCCTGCGGGGCCCGCGATGGCGCGGCCCGGTTCGATGAGCAGCCTCGGCACGGTGAGCCCGGCAGCCGCGCAGCTCTCCGCCAGCTCGGCGCGCACCTTGCGGGCGAGTGCGGTGATGTCGAGGGCCGCCTCGCCGGGGCGGTAGGCGATGCCGTGGCCGCCGCCGAGGTCCAGTTCGGGCAGGGTCACGCCGTGCTGGTCCTTGATGCGGGCCATCAGGCCGACCAGGCGGCGCACGGCGGCGATGAACGGCTTGTCGGCGGTGATCTGCGAGCCCAGGTGGCAGTGCAGGCCGGTCAGTTCGAGTCCTGGCTGGCCGATGATGCGGGCGACGGCGTGCTGCGCGGAGCCGTCGGCGATCGACAGGCCGAACTTCTGGTCGTCGGTCCCGGTGCGGATCTTGGCGTGGCCGCCCGCGGCGATGCCCGGCACCACCCGGACCATCACCTTCTGGCGGCTGCCCGGCGGCACGGCCGCGGCGAGCCGTGCGATCTCGGAGGCGCTGTCGATGACGATGCGCCCGACGCCGAGCCGCAGCGCGGCGTTCAGATCGTGCGGGCTCTTGGCGTTGCCGTGCAGCACGATGCGCTCGGCGGGGAAGCCCGTGGTCACCGCGAGTTCCAGCTCGCCGGCCGAGCAGACGTCGAGCCCGAGCCCTTCCTCCGCCACCCAGTGGGCCATCGCGCGGCACAGGAAGGCCTTGGCCGCGTAGTGCACCTCGGCGCCGGGGAAGGCGTGCAGGTAGGTGCGGCAGCGGGTGCGTACGTCGTCTTCGTCGATGAGATAGGCCGGGGTGCCGAAGCGCTCGGCGATCTCGGTGAGCGGTACGCCGCCGACGGCGAGGTCGCCGTGCGCCAGGCGTGCGGTGGTCGCGGGCCAGACGGACAGGTCGTCGTCGGCGGTGGCGGCCGGGGTCAGGGGTTCGTGCAGGGTGGTCATGGCAGGTTCTCTCTTCGCCTCGTCCTCGTGCGTCCGCGCGCTCTTGCGCTGCGGCTTCGCTTGCGCGCCGTCAGCCGATCCAGGCGGTCAGGGCGCCGACGACCGCGGCGGCGCCGGTCACGCGCAGCGCGCCGACCGCGTTGCGGTCCCACTCGCGCCACGCGGGGACGCGCCGTGCGGGTGCGGCGACGGGGTGGGCCGCGAGCCGGGGGTCGACGGTGACCTCGCGGACGCCGAGCGGTTCGGTGAGCGCCCGCAGCGCGGGCTCCGAGAGCCTGATCCAGGCCTGGCGGGCGCCGAGGGCCGCGCTCAGGCGCTGGGGGGTGGTGAAGGCGACGGCGGTACGCGCGCCGACGGGGGTGCGGAACAGGCGGGCGACGCAGCCCGCGGGTCCCGGCCGGACGGGGACGAAGAGCGGTCCGGCCGGGCCGGGTTCACAGGGCTCGGGGTCCTCGTCGCACTGGGGCTCTGCCATGGGGTTCCTCCTTGGGCGTTCTGCTCGGTCTGTACCGAAGCTATGCCCGGCCCCGAGTGCCACCCGCCCTCCATGACGGGACGTTGATGGCGGTGGTCCCCGCGTTGACGTGCGCTTGACGGGTCCGACGTAGCCGCCTGCTCGTTTGAGATCAATAGCGTTCGGAAGAGGCCAAGGTCACAGCCCTGTACGGCACCCAGTGCCAGGGGTTGCGCCCTAGCATCATGCGCATGACGGTCCTGCCTGACGACGGGCTTTCCCTGGCCGCCGAGTTCCCTGATGCGACCCATGAGCAGTGGCAGCGCCTGGTGGAAGGCGTGCTGCAGAAATCGGGTAAGGACGTATCGGGGCCGGCCGCCGAGCAAGCGCTGTCCACCGCACTCGAGGACGGGCTCAGCACCCGCCCCCTGTACACCGCCCGTGACGCCGCGCCTGACGCCGGTTATCCGGGTTTTGCCCCCTTTGTCAGGGGCGGTACCGC
>NZ_JBNNJZ010000836.1:0-2698 GCF_050270335.1 Streptomyces sp. NPDC059900 | reverse complement strand
GGGTGAAGGAGTGCACGTAGGGGTGCATGTCCGTGGACGACAGGTCGTGCTTCTCGTACCAGGTGGCGGCGGGCAGGACCACGTCCGAGAGCAGCGTCGACGACGTCTGGCGGAAGTCGAGCGAGACGAGGAGGTCGAGCTTGCCCTCGGGGGCCTCCTCGCGCCACGTCACCGTCGAGGGCCGCTCCTCGGGGGAGGCCTCCTCGGCCCGCAGCGAGGAGTGCGTGCCGAGCAGATGCTTGGTGAAGTACTCCGCGCCCTTGGCGGACGAGCCGAGCAGGTTGGCGCGCCACAGGGTCAGGACGCGCGGCCAGTTCTCCGGGGCATCCGGGTCCTCGCAGGCAAACTTCAGGCTTCCCGCCTTCAGTTCGTCGACGACATTGGCCACCGGGTCGTCGGTCGTCTCGCCGAGATCGAGCGAGTTGCGGTCGAAGGTCGGGTAGGACGGCATCCAGCCGGTACGCGCCGACAGGGCCAGGCAGTCGGCGCCCGTCATCCCGGCGAACCTGCCCTCGCCCAGCGGCGAGGCGAGCACGTCCGCGGCGAACTTGTCGTAGCGCCACTGGTCGGTGTTCAGGAACCAGTACGCGGCGCCGATCATCTGCCGCGGCGGCCTGCTCCAGTCGTTGGCGCTCGCGAGCGTCGCCCAGCCGGTCGCGGGGCGGCACTTCTCCTGGCCCACGTAGTGCGCCCAGCCGCCGCCGTTGCGGCCCTGGCAGCCGGTCAGCTGGAGAAGGGCGAGGAAGGCGCGGTAGATCGTCTCGGAGTGGAACCAGTGGTTGGTCCCCGCCCCCATCAGGATCATGCAGCGCCCGCGCGACTTCTCGGCGGTCCGGGCGAACTCCCGCGCGATCTTCACCGCCTTCGCGGCCGGGACCGAGGTGTGCGCCTCCTGCCAGGCCGGGGTGCCGGGTGTGTCGGCATCCTCGTACGAAGAAGGCCACTCGCCCGGAAGCCCCTCGCGCCCCACGCCGTACTGCGCGAGCAGCAGGTCGAAGACCGTCGTGACGAGCGGCCCGTCCTGGCCGCCGAGGCGCGTGGCGGGCACCCCGCGCCGGACGATCTCGCCGCGGCCCTGGCCGTGCGTGCCGCCCTCGGTGTCGAAGCGCGGGAGCAGCACCTCGACGCCGGAGGCCACGTCGGAGTCGTGCAGGGTGAGCTGCGGCTCGATGCTGCCGAGCTCCAGGTTCCACTTGCCCTTGCCGGACTCGGTCCAGCGGAAGCCGAGCGAGCCGTTCGGGACGGCCGGCTGCCCGGTCCTCTCGTCCAGGACGGCCGTCTTCCAGTCGTCGCCCTCACCGCTCTCGCCGAGGTCGGTGGCGCGCAGGAACTTCGAGGGGACGAACGCGCCGTCGCGCTCGGTCAGCGTCACCAGGAAGGGCAGGTCGGTGAACTTGCGGACGTAGTCGGCGAAGAAGTCCGTCCGCCGGTCGACGAAGAACTCCTTGAGGATGACGTGGCCCATCGCGATGGCAAGGGCCCCGTCCGTGCCGGGGTGCGGGTGCAGCCACTCGTCGGCGAACTTCGTGTTGTCCGCGTAGTCCGGGGACACGGCGACGACCTTCTGGCCGCGGTAGCGCGCCTCGGCCATCCAGTGCGCGTCGGGCGTGCGCGTCACCGGGACGTTCGAGCCCCACATCATCAGATACGCGGCGTCCCACCAGTCACCCGACTCCGGTACGTCGGTCTGGTCGCCGAACACCTGCGGCGAGGCGACCGGCAGGTCCGCGTACCAGTCGTAGAACGACAGCATGGGCGCGCCGATCAGCGACTTGAAGCGGGCGCCCGCCGCATGCGACACCATCGACATCGCGGGGATGGGGGAGAAGCCCGCGACGCGGTCCGGGCCGTGCGTCTTGATCGTGTGCACCTGCGCGGCCGCGATGATCTCGACGGCCTCGTCCCAGCTCGCCCGCACCAGGCCGCCCTTGCCGCGCGCCTGCTGGTAGGTGCGCCGGCGCTCGGGGTCGCGCTGGATGTCGGCCCAGGCCAGCACGGGATCCTTCAGGCGGGCCTTGGCCTCGCGGTACATCGACAGGAGGGTGCCGCGCACGTAGGGGGTGCGTACCCGCGTCGGCGAGTACGTGTACCAGGAGAAGGCGGCGCCGCGCGGGCAGCCGCGCGGCTCGTACTCGGGGCGGTCGGGGCCCACGGAGGGATAGTCGGTCTGCTGGGTCTCCCAGGTGATGATGCCGTCCTTGACGTACACCTTCCAGCGGCAGGATCCGGTGCAGTTCACGCCGTGCGTGGAGTGCACCACCTTGTCGTGACTCCAGCGGTCCCGGTAGAAGGCCTCTCCGTCACGCCCGCCGGTGCGGTGCACCGAACGCAGGTCTTCGGAAACTTCGGCACGGCTGAAATACCGTCCGGCCTTGAGCAGCGTCTCCGCGGCTCCGCGCTGATTGTGCCGCAACGTGACCCTCCGAAATGCGAAACCTCCGGCCATGACTTGCCGACAACTCGCCGGGAAATTCGGTGGCCTGTTCAGACCCTAAGCCCGCTCATCGGGCCGAACCCGAGGACTTAAGTCCCAGTGGGCAGTGACCTAATTCCGCAATTCCGCTTCCGTGCCCGTGACATGGTGTGAGTCCGGGTCAAATAGCGCATGTGAGGGGGCTTTTGGCCCGCAGGGCCGCAGGGTCCGCATGTCGCTTCCGGAAGATGGGTCGCTGATGAGCCGCTCCAAGTGGATACCCTG
>NZ_JBNNJZ010000835.1:0-2707 GCF_050270335.1 Streptomyces sp. NPDC059900 | reverse complement strand
GTGCCGTTCCTGTCGACGAGGCGAGGCAGAAGAAGCGGGCCCGGCGGGCGATCCTGGCAGGGATCGCCGTCATCACCCTCGTGGCCGGCGGCATCGGCGGAGCCCTCGGCGCCTATCTGGAGCGCAACGGCAGCGGCACGGACATCGAGCTTCCGCAGGCCAAGGCGCAGGACAAGGCCAGGGCCAAGGACAGCGTCGCCGGGATCGCGGCGAGCTCCCTGCCCGGCGTCGTGACCCTGCACGTCAGCGGCGACGACGCACAGGGCACCGGCACCGGCTTCGTGCTCGACGGCAAGGGCCACATCCTCACCAACAACCACGTGGTGGAGCCCGCGGGGACCGGCGGCGAGATATCGGTGACCTTCAGCGGCGGCGAGACGGCCAAGGCGGAGGTCATCGGACGCGACTCCGGGTACGACCTCGCGGTGGTCAAGGTCTCCGGGGTGCGCGGACTGAAGCCGCTGCCCCTCGGCAACTCCGAGAACGTGCAGGTGGGTGACCCGGTGGTCGCCATCGGAGCCCCGTTCGACCTGGAGAACACCGTCACCTCCGGCATCATCAGCGCCAAGGAGCGCCCCATCACCGCGGGCGGCGAGAAGGGCGACGGCAGCGACATCAGTTACGTCGACGCCCTGCAGACCGACGCCCCCATCAACCCCGGCAACTCCGGCGGCCCGCTCGTCGACTCCGAGGCTCATGTCATCGGCATCAACAGCGCCATCCGCTCCGCCGACGACAGCTCGGAGCCCGGCGGCGGCCAGGCCGGTTCGATAGGACTCGGCTTCGCCATCCCCATCAACCAGGGCAAGCGCGTCGCCGAAGAGCTGATCAACACCGGCAAGGCCACGCATCCTGTGATCGGTGTCACGCTCGACATGGAGTACACGGGCGACGGCGCCCGCGTCGGCGACAAGGGCCAGGACGGCGGCCCCGCCGTGAACAAGGGCGGACCGGGCGACCGCGCCGGAATCAAGCCGGGCGACGTCATCACCGAGGTCGACGGCCAGCGCATTCACTCCGGCGACGAGCTCATCGTCAAGATCCGGGCCCACCGGCCGAAGGACCGTCTCGAATTGACCGTCCAGCGAGCGGGAAAGGACCGGAAAGTGACGCTGGTGCTCGGCGCATCGGGCGGGAACTGATCCACGTCTGTCGCCCAGCGGCTACCGGACGGACAGGATCGCCGGGTACCGTGGACCCGGTCCGGATGGCAAGGAGTCAAGGTGTTCTCAGACATTGGCCCGCTCGAGGTAGTGGCGCTGGTCATCCTCGCTGTGCTCATTTTCGGCCCGGACAAGCTGCCCAAGCTGATTCAGGACGCCTCGCGCACCATCCGTAAGATCCGCGAATTCTCGGACAGCGCGAAGGCGGATATACGCAGCGAACTCGGCCCGGAATTCAAGGACTTCGAGTTCGAGGACCTGAATCCGAAGACCTTCATCCGCAAGCAGCTCGACAACGACGAGCTCGGTCTGAAGGAAATCCGGAACGGCTTCGATCTCAAGAAGGAGATGGCCGAGGTCACCGACGCCGTGCACGGGCGGGAGAGTGAATCCGCCGAGGGCACCAGCGGCTCGGACAGCGCGACCGGCAGCCGTGTCGACATGGCCAAGAAGGACGGCCGCAGCGACCGCATCAACATGGACAAGAAGCCGGAGAAGACCGCGCCCCCCGAGCACCCGCCGTACGACGCGGACGCCACCTGACCTCCTGCGCGCCACTCCCGGTACGCCCCTGATCACGCCCCCGGCGCTCTCTTCGAGACACTCGTACGCCTACCGGTGTCCCGGGTTCCGGAACGGGTGTGGCTATCCTGCCTTGTTGTCCGGCTGAGGACGCCCGAGGGGGGCGGGCCCTGCGGACCGATGAGAACGAGGAGGCGGCCGGGTACATGGAGACGACAAGTCGCGTAGGCGCACAGGCGCCGGCCGCGGACGGCACCGCAGAAGCGATGCCCTCCGCCCGGCGCACGGTCGACAGCTATCTGCTGGCGCCCTTCCCCTGGTACGGCCTCGACGAGGCCTTCACGGGCGAGCGCTGGCTGATGCAGGTCGGCACCGCCGCGGACGGCGCGGTGGAGCACGGCTCCATCGGGCACGGCGATGAGCCGTCGGTACGGAGTGACGGGCCCTTCGGCAACAACGACAAGGAACGCTTCGCGGCCGTGGTGACCGTCGCGGCCAACCCGGTGCGACGCAGCCCGGACGGCACGGGCCTGCTCGAGGCGACGTCGGTGTCGTCCGCGGCCTGGCTCGCCGGCGTGGGTCTGCTGACCGTCACCTGGCCCAGCCAGATGGACCACAGCCTGCGGGACGACTGGCTGGACCAGCAGACCGAGACGGCCTGGGTCCTCGCGGACGATCTCCAGGGCGAGGACTGGTCGACGCTCTCGCTGCCGGTGGACGGCGTGCCGACCTCGTTCCACTACCGCGAGTCCGAGTTCGGCTGGGTGCTCGCCGGCTCCACCAAGGAGGGCGTGCACCTGGGCGCGTACGGACGCGGCATGAGCGCGTACGGCCTGGGCTTCTCGGTGGTCAAGGACATCCACGAGTACGCGGCCTGACCCGCCCGCCGCACACATACGCCGATGGGGGCGGCGCGGGTGACGCGCGGCGCCCCCCACGGCGGTCGGAAGAAGGGCGGGGGAGCCACAGAACATGGTGGGGGGGGGGTTACCCCGGGGGTGTGGCGTATAAACAAAAACCAG
>NZ_JBNNJZ010000834.1:0-2729 GCF_050270335.1 Streptomyces sp. NPDC059900 | reverse complement strand
CTCCAGGACGTTGAGGGTGGAGGAGGCGACCGCGAACCCCCGTGACAGGAAAGTGTCGTTCAGTACCCCTCCGGTCTGCGCGCCCTGGTGGTGGCCGCCCGAACAGCCGCCCCCGAAGGTGTAGACGAGCCTGCCGTTCCAGCTCTTCGTCCGCCGCAGGGGCGAGGGATCGGAGCCGTCGTACAGGGCGGCGGTCTCGTAGACGGCACGGTTGAGGGTGCCCGTCTCGATGCGGACGATGTAGGGGACCTTCCGGCCGCCCACGGTGGCCGTGGCGAGGTCGAGCGGGCGCTGGTCGGGGTCGGCCAGCGGCAGGAACGTGCCGAGTTTGCTGCGGTACTTGTAGCTGACCTTGGCGGGCGCCGAGCAGTCGGGCTGTTTGGCCGGGGCCAGTCCGAAGGCGGTGGTCTCGCAGTAGAACGGTGCGGCCCGCGGACCGGAGAAGACGGGGCCGGTGGCGCGGTGGTTGGTGAGGGTGCGGGCCGATGTGCGTCCGCCGGCTTGGGCGGTGATGCGGTTCTTGCCGTTGTTGAGGCCGGTCACCCGGCCGAGCAGGGTGCCGTCGGGCTGGCGTCGGAAGCCGTCGGCGGCGGTGCCGTTGACCTCCACCCGTGCCGGCTGGTGGTCGGCCGTCGTGATGCGCAGGAGTGCGTCCCCGCCGGTGACCTGGCCCCGGTCGGGTGTGGACGCGAGGGCGATCGCCGGTGGCGGCTCGTCTGCGGCCGAGGCCCCCTGGCCCGTCGGCAGCACCGTGGCTGCCATGACGGCGCAGGTCAGGAGCGCGGCGCTCTGGAATCTGCGGTGCATGCGTGTCCCATCTGATCAGGAACATGACAGTGCCCATGACGGTGCTTCGCCTGTTCCCTGATCCGGATCGTTCCCGGTGGCCTTCACGGAATCTGTTGAAGGCTAATGAAAATTAACTTAGCTAGGCGGGAGCGGCGGCGGTCAAGAGCTGTGCACGACATATGCGGGATTCACCGCGTGCCGTGTGAGCATCCAGTGGGGATTAGGAGTTAACTTGTGAACACTGCGGGGCGGCTTGTGCCGCACGCCGGGGGTGCGGTCCGGCCTGCAACCGCACCCTGGCAGGAGTTAATCCGAAGTAGCCTTCAGGGGTGAGTACGCAGAAAGCCAGACGCCCCGCCGACCGCAAAGCGCAGATCCTGCGCGCCGCCGCGGCCCAGTTCCACGAGCGCGGGTTCCACGAGGTAGGCCTGGGGGACATCGCGGGCGCGGTCGGGATCTCGGCGCCGGCGCTCTACCGGCACTTCCGTGGCAAGCGCGACCTCCTGGCGGCGGTGGTCGCCGATGGGTTCGCGGTGATGGACGCAGCCGTGCGCGACGCCGCCACCCTGGATGACGCGGTGCGCTCCATGGCCGGGCTGTCCGTGGAGCGCAGGGAGCTGGGCGTGCTGTGGCAGCGCGAGGTCCGTCACCTGGACGAGCCGGTGCGCGGAGAGACGCGCCAGCGCTTCCGCGACCTGGTCGCGAGGCTCGAAGGGCTGCTCAGGGATCGGCGCGGCGAGCTGAGCGAGGGCGACGCCGACCTGCTGGTGTGGTCCATGGTCGCCGTCCTGGGCAGCCCCTCGCACGCACGGATCGCGGTGTCCGAAGGGCGGCTCGCCACGCTGCTGGAGCAGATGGCGCACACCGTGCTCGCCGCGCGGCTGCGCACGCCGTCCGCCGTGCCGGTACCCCGCGGCGCCGCACCGCCGGCCGACCGGGCCGCCGCCTCGCGGCGGGAGTCCCTGGTGAGCGCCGCGACCCGGTTCTTCGGGCAGCAGGGATTCCACGAGGCGCGCCTGGAGGAGATCGGCGCCGCGGCCGGCATCGCGGGCCCCAGCGTGTACAAGCACTTCGCCAGCAAGAGCGATCTGCTCTACGCCGCGCTCAACCGCGGAGCCCAGGCCCTGCAACTGGCCCTGGCCGAGGCCGTGGCCTCCTCCGGCGACCCCCGGCAGGTCCTGACGGCGCTCCTGCGCGCGTACGTCGGCCTGGTCCAGACGCACACCGACCTCTTCGCGGCCCTGGTGACCGAGGTCATCCACCTGCCCGACGACCAGCGCCACGACGTACGGCGCACCCAGCGCGACCACGTCCTGGAGTGGGAGCACCTGCTGGGCCAGTGCCGCCCCGACCTGCCCCGATCCGAACGCCAGGTGCGGGTGCGCGCGGTGCTCGGCCTGGTCAACGACGTCCTGCGCACCGAACACCTGCGGAGTCGGCCCGCGCTCGCGCAGGACCTCGTCGTCCTGGGCGAGAGCCTCCTGCTGCCCGGCGACTGACCTCCTGCTTGCCGGCGACTGACCTCCTTCCTCCTCGCGGCGCTGCCCTTGACAGCGCCGCCCCGTGCCGTCATAAGTTAATCACGATTAGCCAATCGGTACGGCGAAGGGGAGCAGCCCGTGGACGTCGAGGCACGCCTGGCAACAGGCAGGATCCGAGGCAGGGCAGCCGACGGATACGCGGTCTTCCGCAACATCCCCTTCGCCCGGCCCCCGGTCGGCGACCTGCGCTTCGCGGCGCCCCAGCCGCCGCTCGCCTGGGACGGAGTGCGGGACGGCACCCGCAGCGGCCCCGGCTGCCCGCAGCCCGCGCTGCCCGGCGCCGACCCCATGGCCCGTCTGCACAACCCGGCCGTGACCGGCGACGACTGCCTCACCCTGGAGGTCTGGACTCCTGGCCCCGGCCCCTTCCCCGTCGGCCTGCCGGTCATGGTGTGGATC
>NZ_JBNNJZ010000833.1:0-2729 GCF_050270335.1 Streptomyces sp. NPDC059900 | reverse complement strand
CTGTTGGGACAGGGCTTCTTCTGGCGCACCGACCTGCGGCTGCCCTCACGCCGCGAACCGGACGCCTGGCCCTCGGTCTGTGTCGTCGTGCCCGCCCGCGACGAGGCCGCCGTCCTGCCCGAGAGCCTGCCCTCGCTGCTCGCCCAGGACTATCCGGGGCGGGCCGAGATCTTCCTTGTCGACGACGGGAGTTCGGACGGCACCGGCACACTGGCCCGGTCCCTGGCCGACCGGCACGGCGGCCTCGCGCTGACCGTCGGTTCACCGGGTGAGCCGCCGCCCGGCTGGACGGGCAAGCTGTGGGCCGTGCGGCACGGCATCGCTCTGGCACGCGCGCGTGCACCCCGGTATCTGCTGCTCACCGACGCGGACATCGCCCATGAGCCGGACAGCCTGCGGGAGTTGGTCGCGGCGGCGGAAACGGCCGGATTCGACCTCGTCTCGCAGATGGCGCGGCTGCGCGTCGCGAGCGCGTGGGAGCGGCTCGTCGTCCCGGCGTTCGTGTACTTCTTCGCGCAGCTCTATCCGTTCCGATGGATCGCCGCGCAGGGCTCGCGCACGGCCGCGGCCGCCGGGGGCTGTGTCCTGCTGAGCTCACAGGCCGCCGAACGCGCGGGAATCCCCGACTCCATCCGGCACGCGGTGATCGACGACGTGTCGCTCGCCAGAGCCGTGAAGCGCTCGGGCGGCCGCATCTGGCTGGGCCTCGCGGAGCGCGTCGACAGCGTGCGCCCCTATCCGGGGCTCGGCGACCTGTGGCGGATGGTCTCGCGCAGCGCCTACGCCCAGCTGCGGCACAGCCCCCTGGTCCTGATCGGTACGGTCCTGGGGCTCGCCCTGATCTACCTGGCGCCGCCGTTCGCGCTGGCCGCCGGGCTGGCCGGCGGCAGCGCGGCGCCCGCCGTGCTCGGCGGCCTCGCGTGGCTGGTGATGACGGCGACGTACATCCCGATGCTGCGCTACTACCGGCAGACTCTCTGGCTCGCTCCCCTGCTGCCGTTCACCGCGTTCCTCTATCTCCTCATGACGGTGGATTCGGCGGTGCAGCACTACAGGGGGCGCGGGGCGGCGTGGAAGGGACGGACCTACACCCGCCCCGATCCCGCTCCCGAGCAGCGCTGAGTCACTTCCTGCCGGGCGTCCAGTTCATGCCCCAGCCGTAGGCGTAGTCGATGGTGCGCTGCGGGCTCACGCCGCGCTCGGGCACCAGGTAGCGGGCCTCGCGCTGGACGAACAGGTCGCCGTTGTTGTTCGTGATCAGCGCGAGCGCGCAGACCGTGGAGGGCACCGTGCACTCGTCGAGCGAGAAGTCGATGGAGGCGCCGTGCTGCGGTTGCAGGGTCACGGTGGCGCTCAGGTCGGCGAAGCTGCGCGCGCCTTCGTAGATCGTCACGAAGATGACGATGCGCCGGAAGTCGTTGATGTGGTCGAGGTTGATCGTGAGGTTCTCGCCGCTGGCCACCGCTCCGGTGCGGTCGTCGCCGTCGAGCAGGACGTACGGGGGCTGGTCCAGCGAGCCGAAGGCGTTGCCCAGGGCCTGCACGACGCCCTTGCGGCCGTCGGCCAGTTCGTACAGGGCGCACAGGTCGAGGTCGAGGTCCGCGTGCATCGCCACGGCCCGGCCGAGCTTGCTGGCCCAGCCCTTGAACTGCTTGCGCACCTCCCAGTTGAGGTTCACGCGCATCGCCCCGGAGGTGCCGCCCTGCTTGGTCAGCGAGACGGTCGGCGCTTCCTTGGTGAGCGTGACCTTGGTCAGGCGGACCGGCGTGCCGGATGCGGCGGCGGGCGCCTGGGCGGGGGGCGGCGGTGCCTGGACGGGGGCTGCCGGAGCCGCCGGGGGCGCGGGAGCCGGCGGGGGCTGCACCGGGGCCGGAGCGGGCGGCGCCTGCTGCGGCTCGTCCACCGTGATGCCGTAGTCGGTGGCCAGCCCCTGCAGGCCGCTGCCGTATCCCTGTCCGACGGCGCGGAACTTCCACGCGCCCTGGCGGCGGTAGAGCTCGCCGAGGACGAACGCCGTCTCCACGGTCGCGTCCTCGCTGTCGTAGCGCGCGATCTCGGCGCCGTTCGCCGCGTCGACGACCCGGACGAAGAGACCGGGAACCTGGCCGAAAGTGCCGCCGTCCGTCGAGGCGGCGAGCACCACGGTCTCGACGGCGGGCTCCACGCGCGCGAGGTCCACCAGGAGCGCGTCGGTCACCCGGCCGCCGTCGGTCTTCTTGCCCTCGTGGCGCACCGCGCCGGAGGAGTGGACCGCCTGGTTGTAGAAGATGAAGTCGTCGTCCGAGCGGACCTTCCCGGAACCGGCGAGCAGCAGCGCCGACGCGTCGGCGTCCGGCACGCCCGCTCCCGAGGCCCACCCCAGTTCGATCCGCACGGCAGGTGCCGGCACGGGAACATTCGATCCCTTAGGCATTGTCATGTCCGCCCCCATCGCAAGTCGCCACGTCCGGCCCGGCCGCCGTCCCGTTCATGACCAACCTATTACCCGGACCCCCGGGAGGCCCACGCCAGCCGCCGACACCCTCGCGCGCGACCTCTCGTCAACCGTGCGTCAACCACCGGTAACCCGTACAGAGCTCGGCTTTTACCCGATCCGTACGCCGCCTTGCGACCGATTTTTACCGAGTTCGTTCAAATTGAGGATGCAGAGTCACTACCGACGCGTAAAACAACCCTCTTATCGGTCTCCCCAACCAGCACATCAAGGGCTTAACTTATGTGTCATGACC
>NZ_JBNNJZ010000832.1:0-2730 GCF_050270335.1 Streptomyces sp. NPDC059900 | reverse complement strand
TGCTCGACCGGCTCGTGGACTCCGGGAAGTCGGTCATCGTCATCGAGCACCACCAGGCGGTGATGGCGCACGCGGACTGGATCATCGACCTCGGCCCCGGCGCTGGCCACGACGGCGGCAAGATCGTCTTCGAGGGCACTCCCGCCGCACTCGTCGCGGACCGCTCCACTCTGACCGGCGAGCATCTTTCGGCGTACGTCGGCGCCTGAGCGCGGCCTGCGGGCAGGGGTCGGATACCAGGGCGGCCGCCCGGATTCTCTCGTTTGGGTACGAATTCGCAGATTGCTCACAGACGATCCACCGAGTCAGTAGCCTGCATTTGCTAGGCCATAAAGCCCGTGGCATGCGCATGCCACGGGCTTCCTGCCGTAAAGCGGCGTTGCCGAGATCAGAGAGGATCGTTGTACTGGGCATGAGCGATGCGGGGAGCGGGGTTCCTTCACCGCGGCCGCCCCGTGCCGAAACCAGGGCCGGTGGCGAGAGCGCACCTTCGCAATCCCCCATTTACGACGCGCTGGTGCGCGAGTGGCTCGACCAGGACCGGGAGGTGCCGCGCCCGCCCGCCCCGCGCTCACGCTCGCGCTGGGAGCGTGTCGATCCGCAGGACCTGTTCCACCGGGGCTGACCGGCTGTCGTAGCCGCGCGCGGGAGCGTGGTGCGCGTCCGCGTCGCGTCACGTGAGGTCGCGTCACCTGAGCGGGGTCGCGGGGTGGGCATGGGTGCTGAGCCAGCGGCAGATCGCGAGCGCGACCGTGTCGTCGAGCGTGCTCAGCGCGTCGATGGCCCGTGCGTCGTCGGGGTGGGGCGGAATGCCCGCCGTGGTGAGCGTGGCGAACAGGCTCAGACGGTGGCGGTCGCGGGGCGTGAGCAGCGCCGGGGGCGCCATGTCCAGGCGCTGCGTCGGGTCGGGCGGCGGAAGCATGAAGTCCGCCTCCGCGTCCCGGTCGGCGGCCGGCGAGATGGTGGCAGGTGCGGTCATGGCGGCTTCCTCACGACGGGCGGGCAGTGCCTGTGTCGGTCAGGAGGCAGGCGGGCGGCCCGCCGGTTGCAGCGGGAGAGCCGAGCCACCCGAACGCGCTAATCGCCGGGCCCCGCACGTCATATCAACTGCCCGTGCGCGCGCTGTGAGTTGCCGGACCGCCGGGCGGAAGACCCCGACCCGGGTCGGGGTCCCGGCAGGTGCCGGATCCTCCCAGCGGAGTAGACACAAACCCCTTGAATGCCACGTGAGTTGGAGGCATTCGGGCTTCCGGGATGAGTCGCGCGGCCGCGCGACGGGACAAGATCGCTCATGTCCCGCAATGTCCAGCGGAAGGAACACCCGCATGCGCAGACGACCGCTCGTCCCGCTGCTCGCCGTGAGCGTGATGGCCGCGCTGGCCCCCGGCCTGGCCGCCGCCGCTCCGGGCGCGCAAAGCCCCTCGGCACTCGCCTCGCCCGCCTCCACCGAGGCCGACGCCCTGCGCCCCTACACCCGGCAGAAGCCGGCCTGGAAGCGGTGCGGTCCCGACACCCCCGCCGCCTTCCGGTGCGCGACCCTGAAGGTTCCGCTCGACTACCGCAAGCCCGGCGGCAGGCAGATCGACGTCGCGATATCCCGGCTCAGGACCAGCGCCCCCGGAAAGCGCCACGGTGTGCTGCTCTCCAACCCCGGCGGTCCGGGAGGCCCCGGCCTGGAGTTACCGCTCGAACTGGACCGGCAGTTGCCCCGGCAGGTCAAGGAACGCTACGACCTGATCGGATTCGATCCGCGCGGCATCGGCCGCAGCACACCCGTCGACTGCGGGCTCAGCGCCGACGAGAACACGCTGCTGCGCCCGCTGAAAGCCTTCGAGAAGAACGTCGCCTGGGCCAGAGACCTGGCCGACAAGTGCCGCACGAAGGCGGGGGACACCGTCGCACACATCACCACCCGCAACACGGCACGCGACATGGACGTCCTGCGGGCGGTCCTGGGCGAGCGGAAGATCTCGTACATCGGCGTCTCGTACGGCACCGCCCTCGGCGCCGTCTACACGCAGCTCTTCCCCCGGCGCGCCGACCGGTTCGTCCTGGACAGTGCCGTCGACCCGGAGCGGATGTGGCGCGAGATGTTCCGGATCTGGGCCCCGGAGAGCGAGCGGGCGTTCCAGCGGTGGGCGAAGTGGACCGCCGCGCACGACGCGACGTACCGCCTCGGTGACACGCCCGCCGCGGTGAGCAAGTCCTTCTGGGACGTGGTCGCCAGGGCCGACCGTGACCCCGTCGTCGTCGACGGAACGCCGCTCGACGGAGCCGGGGTGCGCGACCTGGTGCGCCGGGAGTTCTTCACCGTCCGTACCGCGGCCGAGCGGGTCGTGAAGCTGAAGGAGGCCGCCGGGGGCGGCGTGGAGAGCCCCGACCCCTCCGAGCCCCTGCCGGAGGAGGACGTCTCGGGGGCCATGGCCGTGGTGTGCGGCGATGCGTCCTGGCCGCGCGACCCCGGGACCTACCTCAGGGACTCGATCCGCGACGCGGCGAAGTACCCGCTGTACGGGGACTTCGCGGCAGGTGTCCTGCCCTGCGCCTTCTGGGACAGGCCCGTTGAGCCCGTGACGGTGGTGGACAACGAGGTCCCGGCGCTGATCGTGCAGAACGAATGGGACTCGCAGACCCCCCTGACCACCGCACAGGCCATGCACCGGCAGCTGAAGGGCTCGCGCATGGTCACCGTCGACGAGGGCGAGGGGCACGGCGTCTACGGCACGAACC
>NZ_JBNNJZ010000831.1:0-2730 GCF_050270335.1 Streptomyces sp. NPDC059900 | reverse complement strand
AATACAACGTACAATTCTAAAACACGCACACCACCCCCGTCTCCTCCGCCACCGACTACCGCGCCTACCTCGACGAGCACGGCAAGCTGAACTCCCTGAAGCAGAAGATCAAGGAGAACCCGGAGATCAGCCGGATGCTCGGGGCCGTGCACGCCTACGCGTGGGGCGACGCCCGTACGGCGAAGGGCGTGAACGAGCTGCACAAGCTCGGCGTCTCCCGGCTCTGGATCGGTTACGACGCCGACGAGCAGCCGATGGACGAGCAAGCCGTGCGGGCCGCGAAGCAACACGGCTACCTGGTCGGCCCGTACGACTCCTACGCCAACGGCCAGCCCGCCGCGAGCGCCGACAACCCCTCCTCGAAGTGGCCCGGCTCGGTCTACCCGGACTTCTGCGTACGCAACTGGAAGGGCGAGATCAAGGAAGGCTTCGGCGGCCGGGGCTGCTACCTCAGCTCCCAAGCCTTCGAGCAGGCCGAGCCCGGCAAGCACTACTTGGACGACCGGGCGAAGAAGATGACGGCCAACGGCGCCGACAGCTACTTCCTGGATGTCGACGCGGCGGGTGAGCTGTTCTCCGACAGCAGCAAGGACCACCGCATGAACAAGAAGCAGGACCGCGCCAACCGCCTGGCACGGATGCGGAAGCTCGCGTCCGACGACAAGTTCGTCCTCGGCTCCGAGTCGTCCGGCGCCTGGGCCGCCCCTGTACTCGCCTTCAACCACGGTGGGCAGACACCGGTCGCGGACGGTTTGTGGCAGCTGGAGAACGACAAGGAGAAGTGGGGCGGTTACGCGCCGCAGGGCGAGCCCGCGATCTTCTTCAAGCAGGTCAAGCTGCCGTCCGCGCTCGCGAAGGCGATGTACGACCCGCGCTACCACGTCCCCCTGTACGAAACCGCCCTGCACGGCTCCGTCATCAACACCGACCGCTGGGAGATGCCGTACAACAAGCTCCCGGACCAGAAGACCGACCGGGCGCTGATGTCCGCCCTCTACAACACTCCGCTCAACTTCACGCTCGGCGGCAAGAGCCTGACGTCCACGGGCAAGGAGATGGCGGCACTCCAGCGCTACTTCGCGCCCCTGCACAAGGCCGTCGGCACCGAGCGGATGACGGGCTACCAGCGGCTCACCGGTGACGGCACAGTCCAGCGTTCGCAGTTCGGCGACGGAGAGCTGACCGTGACCGCCAACTTCGGTAAGCAGCAGTACGGTTCACTGCCCGGCGGCTGTGTGGACGCCAAGCTCAAGAGCGACGCGAAGCCCCGACGCCTCTGCCCGGCGAAGCTGTCCTGAGCGTTTTCGGCGGGCGCTGAAGGGGGTCATTGCGCGTCGGCTTGCTGATGGATGCTGTCGCCGCGGTTGTTGGTTCCCACGCTGGTGGCAAGGGCCGCGAAGTCCCCCAGGACACCGAACCTGCCCTTGTCGGCCGGCAGCAGGGGTCGTACGGGGCTGTCCTCGGCAAGCTGCTCGGCAAACTGGGCCTTGTAGGCGTTATAGGCCCTGGCCGTGTAACTGGGGTCGGTGATCGCCTTCGCGCGATGGTCGTTGGTGACCGCGATCGACGCCAGGTCCATCAAGTAGGTGTCGATCAGGTCGGTGACGTCCTTGGCCTTGGCGCCCGCCACTCCCACCCGCGCATGCTGGGCGAGCACCCGGGCCATCTCCAGGACGATGTCGCGGTAGATGCCGTGCCGGATGGTGTGCGGGAAGGCCGCCATGACATGGTCGGCCTGGCCCGCACCCTCGGTGTTCATGAACCGCGGCGTCTTCAGAGTTTCCAGGCCAGGTACCAGCAAGGGCATGCCCGCATACAGCTCCTCCTCCTCGGGAATCTTCGTGTTCGCCGAGGCCAGCGGATGCAGGCCGATCTCATGGGCCAGCATGCCCATCACGTAACCGATGTCGTACTTCTCGAAGTAATAGCTCGCCAGGTTGATCTCGACACCCGCATCGCCCCGGTCGTGCACATCGGCCGGAGTTTCCGTCGTCCGCACATGAAGCGTGATCCGGACCGGGCGGTCGCCGACGAACTCCTTGATGGTGCCGTGCTCGTCCAGCAACTCGACGATCCGCATCGCCTTCTCGACGTACCGGTCCGTCTGGTTCAGGTTGGTGAACTCGTAGTTCCCCAGCTTGAAGGTCGCCGGGGCCGGAGCGGCAGGGGTCGGGGCGGCAGGGGTCGCCGTGCTCTCGGTGTCGTTGCTCTGGGGCAGCCTGGGGCGTGCCTCGCCGGTGCCGGTGCCGGTCTGCTCGGGGGCGGCGGGCTTCTGGATGCTGTCACCGCGGTTGTTGACCCCGACACTGGCGGTCAGGCCGGCGAAGTCGCCCAGCACACCCGCCGCGCCCTTGTCGGCAGGCAGCAGAGGTCGTACGGGGCTGTCCTCGGCGAGGTGTTCGGCCAGCTGGGCCTTGTAGGCGTTGTACGCCCTGGCCGTATAGCTCGGGTCCTTGATCGCCCTCCCCCGGTGGTCATTGGTCACCGCGATCGACGCCAGGTCCATCAAGTAGGTGTCGATGAGGTCGGTGACGTCCCTGGCCTTGGCTCCTGGCACCCCCACCCGGACGTGCTGGGCGAGCACCTGCGCCATCTCCACGATGATGTCGCGGTAGATGCCGTGCCGGATCGTGGCCGGGAAGGCCGCCATCACATGGTCCGCCTGGCCCGCGTCCAAGGTATTCATGAACCGCGGGTTCCTCAGCGACTCAAGCCCCGGCACCCGCACCG
>NZ_JBNNJZ010000830.1:0-2743 GCF_050270335.1 Streptomyces sp. NPDC059900 | reverse complement strand
GCACTGTCCCTGCGGTACACGATCAGGTCGTAGTCCACGCCCTTGGCCTTGTCGGTGCTGCGGTAGCCGACCTGCCCGTTGGCGACGGCGCCCTTGCACTTGCCGGTCGGGTCCTTGCACACGGAGGGCGCCTTGGCGCGGCTGTGCAGCTCGGTGCTGACGGTGCGCAGGGCGGCGGGCATCGTCTCGGCGGGCGGCAGGATCGCCTTGGCGTCCCGGGCGCCGCTCAGCGAACCGGCGCCCTTGGCGGCGGACCCGCCGGCCGCGCCGCCGATGGTGCGGCTGTGCGACGACCCCGAACCCGACTTGTGCTTCTTGTTCTTCTTCTTGCCCCCGCAGCCCGTCAGGGCCAGCGAGAGGACCAGCACTCCGACGCCGACTGCCCGCGTCGTTCCCCCAGTTGTCAACCGCACAGCGGTACATCCTCCGTTTGTCGTGATCATGTCCTACGGGAGGATACGACGCGGGGGCAACGACCTGCGGTTCCGCCCCGGAGGGTACGGAACCGCAGGTGAAGGGCGTCAGCTGTCGCTGAACTTCTCGCCCCTGCCGGCCTTCTCGACCAGCAGCGCGGGCGGCGTGAACCGCTCGCCGTAGCGGTCGGCCAGCTCACGCGCGCGTGCCACGAATCCGGGCAGGCCGCCTTCGTAGCCGTTGATGTACTGGAGCACGCCGCCGGTCCAGCCGGGGAAGCCGATGCCGAAGATGGAGCCGATGTTGGCGTCCGCGACGGACGTCAGGACGCCTTCTTCGAGGAGGCGCACGGTGTCGAGCGACTCCGAGAAGAGCATCCGCTCCTGCATGTCCTGGAAGGGGATCTCCGTGCCCGGCTTGGTGAAGTGCTCGCGCAGACCCGGCCACAGGCCCGCCCGCTTGCCGTCCACGTACTCGTAGAAGCCCGCTCCGCCGCTGCGGCCGGGGCGCTCGAACTCGTCGACCATGCGGTCAATGACGGAGTCCGAGGGGTGCCCGGCCCAGGTGCCGCCGGCCTCCTCGACGGCCCGCTTCGTCTCGTTGCGGATCTTGCGGGGCAGGGTGAGGGTCAGCTCGTCCATCAGCGAGAGGACCTTCGCGGGGTAGCCCGCCTGGGCCGCGGCCTGCTCGACGGAGGCGGGCTCGATGCCCTCGCCGACCATCGCGACGCCTTCGTTGATGAAGTGCCCGATCACGCGCGAGGTGAAGAAGCCGCGCGAGTCGTTGACGACGATCGGCGTCTTGTTGATCTGGCGTACGAGGTCGAAGGCGCGGGCCAGGGCCTCGTCGCCGGTCCGCTCGCCCTTGATGATCTCGACGAGCGGCATCTTGTCGACGGGCGAGAAGAAGTGCAGGCCGATGAAGTCGACGGGCCGCGTGACGCCCTCGGCGAGCTGGGTGATCGGCAGCGTCGAGGTGTTGGAGCACAGCAGCGCGTCCGGCTCGATGACGTCCTGGATCTCCTGGAACACCTTGTGCTTGAGGGCGGTGTCCTCGAAGACGGCCTCGATCACGGCGTCGCAGCCCGCCAGGTCCTGCGGGTCGGCGGTCGGCGTGATGCGGGCAAGGAGCGCGTCGGCCTTCTCCTGGGTCGTACGGCCCCGCTGCACCGCCTTGGCGCACAGCTTCTCGGAGTAGGCCTTGCCCTTGGCGGCGGCCTCCGCGGAGACGTCCTTCAGGACGACCTCGATGCCCGCGCGGGCGCACGAGTAGGCGATGCCCGCGCCCATCATGCCCGCACCCAGGACCGCGGCCTTGCGGACCTGGCGTGCCTCGATGCCCTTGGGGCGGTTGGCGCCGGAGTTGACGGCCTGGAGGTCGAAGAAGAACGCCTGGATCATGTTCTTCGCGGTCTGGCCCGTGACCAGCTCGGTGAAGTACCGGGCCTCGATGGTCAGCGCGGTCTCGAAGTCGACCTGGGAGCCCTCGACGGCGGCCGCGAGGATGTTGCGCGGGGCCGGGTAGGGGGCGCCGTTGATCTGCTTCTTGAGGTTGGCGGGGAACGCGGGCAGGTTCGCGGCGAACTTCGGGTTGGCGGGGGTGCCGCCGGGGATGCGGTAGCCCGGCTTGTCCCAGGGCTGGGCCGACTCGGGGTTGGCGTCGATGAAGGCGCGGGCCTTCTCGATCATCTCCTCGCGGGTGGCGGCCACCTCGTGGACGAGGCCGTTCTCCAGGGCGCGCTTCGGGTTGTACTGGGTGCCCTGGAGCAGCACCTTCAGGAGCGCGTCCGCGATGCCCATCAGGCGCACGGTGCGGGTCACGCCGCCGCCCGCCGGGAGCAGGCCGAGGGTGACCTCGGGCAGACCGATCTTGGAGCCGGGCGCGTCGAGCGCGACGCGGTGGTGGCTGGCCAGGGCGATCTCGTAGCCGCCGCCCAGGGCCGCGCCGTTGATCGCGGCGACGACCGGCTTGCCCAGGGTCTCGATGCGGCGCAGGGACGCCTTGATGGCGACGCCCGCCTCGAACGCGTCCTGCGCGTTCTCGGGGCCCGCCTGCATCATGTCCTTGAGGTCACCGCCCGCGAAGAAGGTCTTCTTGGCGGAGGTGTAGATGATGCCGCGGATGGAGTCCTTCTCGGCCTCCGCGCGCTCGGCGATCGCCGCGATGGAGTCCTTGAAACCCTGGTTCATGGTGTTCGCGGACTGGTTGGGGTCGTCCAGGACGAGGGTCACGACACCGGTGTCGTCCTGTTCCCAGCGGATGGTTGAACTCTGCGTCATGGTGCGGTCTCCGTGAAGTCTGTGGCTGTTGGGGTGGGCGGCTACTGGGG
>NZ_JBNNJZ010000829.1:0-2747 GCF_050270335.1 Streptomyces sp. NPDC059900 | reverse complement strand
GTTCTGCCCCGAGACCTACGCGCGCGGTGTGATCCCGAAACTGAACGCGGACGTTCCGGGGTCCACCGCCGTGACCCCGCCGTCGACGGTCAGCGTCGCGCCGTTGACGAAGGACGCGGCGGGCGAGAGCAGCCAGGTGATCGCCTCTGCGACCTCCTCGGGCTGCCCCGGCCGGCCCGCGGGCACGAGCCGCGTCGCCTCCTCGTAGGCCGCGTCGGCGCCGCCGTCCCCCAGGCCCGCCTCCCCGGCGAACCGGGCCATCCGCCGGTCGGCCATCTCGGTCCGCACCCAGCTGGGGCACACGGTGTTGGCGCGCAGCCCCGCCGTGCCGTAATCGACGGCGAGGGAACGGCACAGCTGGAGGAGCGCCGCCTTGGACGTGGCGTACGCGGCGTTCGCCACGCCGTTGCGCAACGCGGCGACCGAGGCAACAGCGACCACCGAGCCGCGCGCCTCGAGGAGATGGGGAAGCGCGGCCCGCAGCAGCAGGAAGGGGCCCGTGAGGTTGGTGCGCAGCACGGCGTCCCAGTCCTCGTCCGAGAGGTCACCGACCGCTCCGCTGCGCCCGATCCCGGCGTTGAGCACGAGCCCGTCGATGCGGCCGTACGCCTCGGTGGCCGCATCGACGAGCCCGGCGACCTCGGCGGGGTCGCCCGCGTCGGCGGGATGGGCAAGCGCCCCGGTCTCCTCGGCGACGCGGCGCAGCGGCTCGGGGCGCCGCCCTGACACGACGACGCGGTGCCCGGCCGCGCGCAGCTGCCGGGCCGTGGCGGCGCCGATGCCCGTACCGCCGCCCGTGACGACGACAACTCGGCTCTCTGTCATGCCTGTTCAGCCTCCGAACGCGGTCGTGAGCACATGTCCGCGATCATACGTAGGCACCCGCGAACCGCTCACGACCGCATCCGGAGGACCGGCGAAAGGCCCGTCAGGAGGCAGGCCTTTCGCCGGGTTCTACTCGTCGATCGCCGCGCCGAACGCCGCGCCCTTGCCCGGCGCGCCCAGCGACTCCGCGCCGTACGTCCAGGACCCCGAGGCGGTGATGCCGCTCGCCCCTGCCGAGAGGACCCACACGACGCCGTCACCGGCGTTCTCGCCGGGCGCCGCGGCCAGGAGACCGAAGCGGCCGTCGCGGTTGGGGTCCGTCAGGCGCACCTGGCCGCCCCACTTGTCGCCCTTCTCGGGGACGCCGGGGATGTCCGCGGAGTCCTGGTCCCAGGACTTGGCCCCGACCCCGGTCATCCCGGCGTGCGAGCCGCGCAGCACCCAGACCGCTCCGGCGTCGGCGGTCGTGCCGATGTCCTCGCCCGGCGCGCCGATCGCGACGTCCGCGTACCCGTCGCCGTTCGTGTCGGCCACGGACAGGTCGGCGCCCCAGCCGTCGCCGCGCTCGGCGACGCCGGGCACGTCCACGCTGTCCTGCGTCCACCACTTGGCTTCGTCCTTGAGGCCGTCCGCGGCGCCGTAGCGGACGCCCACCAGGCCGCCGGTCAGCGTTTCGCCGCCGTCGTCCGGGGAGTTGGGCTCGCCGGTCACCAGGTCGTCGTAGCCGTCGTGGTCGATGTCGCCGGACGCGGCCACGGGTCCGCCGCGCAGGTCGTGCTCGTACTTGAGTCCGTCGGCGTTGCCCGAGAAGTACGCGGACCAGCCGTGCCCCGGCTCGTCGCCCACGGTCACTCCGGACACGACGAGGTCGGCGTAGCCGTTGTCGTCGTAGTCGCCGGTGGTGAGCGACTTCGGGGTGATGTCGCGCTCCTCGGCCGCCGCGGAAAGGCGCTCGGTCGCCTGCCGGCGCAGCGGCGCCTGCCCGTCGGCCTGCGGTGCGGCGTCGTAGGCGAAGAGTTCCAGGTCGTCCCGGTCCAGGACGGCGAGGATGTCGCCGGGCGTCTCGCCGGTGAGGTGCGCGGCGGCGAGGCTCAGGCCGAACTGCTCGCCCTTGGTGGGCTCCTGGGTCTCCAGCCAGTCGCTGTCGGCGCCGCTGAGGCCCTGCTTGGAGCCCCACAGGATCGCGACACAACCGGCGTCGGCGTTGTCGCCGATGTCCTCGCCGGGGATGCCGACGATCGCGTCGTCGAAGCCGTCGCCGTCCAGGTCACCGGTGGCGACGGCCTTCCCGAAGCCGTCGCCCGCCTCGGCGGCGCCCGCGACGCCGACCGTCGACTGGCTGAACCGGGCGACGGAGGTGGTGTTCATGCCTCTGGAGGAGCCGTACTGCGCCGTGACGAGACCGGCGCCCTTCTGGCCGCTGACCGTCGCCCCCGGGGCTCCGACCAGCACGTCCTCGTATCCGTCGCCGTTGAAGTCACTGTTGCGGTCATCGGCGTGCGTACCCCCGGGGGTGCCGGCGACAGCGGAAGGGGCGGCGGCGATGCCCGCCCCGGTCAGGAGGAGGAATGAGGCCGCGGCGAGGGCGGCCGAACGGTTCTTGCGCACGAGCGGCTCCTGTAAAGGAAAGTGGCCGGGCAAGCGCGAGGGTGTCCGGAAAGGGCCCGTTCCTTGTCCGGCGCCCTGTTCGACACCGGATGGGTCACAAGGGTTGTACGCGCCCTTCGTTTCCCTGGTTTTCGTCTTTCTGTTCGCCCCTTCGCCGGTTGGGGTTCCGCCTGTCCGCCGAGCGGTCACCGCAGGGGTCCCGGCGCCGGGAGCGGGGACGCCTGCTGCCGCTTGCCGGGGGTCGCGTGACACGTCACGTCGGCGGCGGGGAGTTCGCCGGTGGCCAGGTAGGAGTTGGCCGCGGAGTCCGCGCA
>NZ_JBNNJZ010000828.1:0-2766 GCF_050270335.1 Streptomyces sp. NPDC059900 | reverse complement strand
GCGACCATACGCTGGCCATGGCCCAGGCGCTCGCCTACCTCGAGAACACCCGGATCGCCGTGACGGAATACCTCGACCGGCTGCGCGACACCTCATGGGAGAGGGCGCCCCTGCGCGCCACGGGCGATTACCCCACGACATTCAGCCGCGCCCTGCTGGCCGTCCTGGAGCGCCTGCGCACCTCGTCCTTTGAGGCGGTGGACCTCCTGCACGTATGCGTCCTGTTCGCCGACAGCGGGGCGCCACTGGGCCTGCTCAGGCTCAGTCTTCCCGAGCCTCTGCGCGGGCAGTCCCTGGATTCGCTCCGGTGGCAGGAGCTGGTCGGCACGATCGTGGCGCATTCCCTTGCCGACATCGAGTCCCTGGAGGAGAACGAGGAGACGATCGAAACGCCCAGCGCCACCCTGCGCATGCACCCGCTGGTGCGCCGGGTGGTCCGCGACGACATGGCCGGCGGCTACCGCTCCACACTCCTGCGCCGCGTGCGCCACGCCCTGGTCGCCGCCGACCCGCGCGATCCCCAGAACGTACGGGTATGGCCCCAGTACGCCCAGATCGTGCCGCACCTGGAAGCGTCGGCAGCCCCGGGCGAAGACCTCTCGGAGGATTCGGGACTGCTCCTCAACTGCGCGCGCTACCTCCATCTGCGCGGCGAGTCCGCGCACGCGTTGTCTCTCATCGAGCGCGTCGAGCGCGCATGGGCCAGCCGCCTGGGTGAGGACGATCCGCCGCACGCCCACATCCTCGCAGCGCGCCGCAGCGAAGTCCTGCGGGGGCTCGGCCGCTACGGCCGGGCCCTGGGCCGCGATCAGGAGGAGCAGGCCCGGCTGCGGGCTGCCGAGCGCCCCGAGTGCGCCGAGCCCATCGAGACGACGGCTGACGTGGCGGCGGATCTGCGCGGCCTGGGCCGCTACGAGGAGGCGCTGGAGCAGGATCGCACCGCGTGCAGGGGACGCGAGGACTTGCACGGCCCCAACCATCCCTGCACGCTCGCAGCGATCGTCAGCATGGCCGACTCGCAGCGGCTGCTGGGGCAGTACGCCCAAGCGCTGCTCCTGGACCGCCGGGCGGTCGCGGAGTACCAGCGGCTCGCCGACCCCGCCGACACCGGCAGCCTCCTGGCACAGGCACGGCACGCGCTGGACCTTCGCCTGCTGGGCCACTACGAGAACGCGCTGGCCCAACAGCTGCCGGCCACACGCGGGCACCGGGAACTGCTCGGTCTCGACAACCCCGCCACCCTGTGCGCCGAGCATCAGCTGGCGCTCTGCGAGCTGCGCAACGATGCGGTAGGAGAGGGCCTGACCCGTCTTCGGGAGGTACGCCAGGCAGCCGATGACCTCCTTGGGCCCGATACCCCGCTCGGGCTCAGGACCGCCACGAGCCTGGCGGCCGCGGAGCGTTCGCACGGCGAGCTGGACAGCGGCACCGCGCTGTGTGATGACGTGGTCAGGCGCTACCGGAGGCTGCTCGGACCCGACCATCCCTACACGGCCGGGGCGTTGGCCAACCTCGCGGTGGCCGTGCGGATGGGAGGTGACGCGCAGGGGGCGGGGAAACTGGGCGAACAGGCTCTGGCATCCGCGGTGGCCGCCTTGGGATCCCGGCACCCCTGGACGCTGGGAATTGCCTACAACCTCGCATCGGACCGGGGACACTGCGGGCAGCATGAGGCGTCTTTGGCGCTGGCCGGGGATACGGCGCGCGAGGCGTCCGCGGCGCTGGGGCCCCGCCACCCGCAGACGCTGATGACGAACGTGGCCGTCGCCGCGGAGCTCGGTGCCACGGGCGCCGGAGAGGAAGCCGACGCGCTGCAAGCACGCTGTCTGACCGACCTCACGCAGACCCTGGGAGAGCACCACCGCCTGACCGTCGCCGCCCACACCCGCAGCCGCCCCGTCTGGACCTTCGACCCGTTACCCGCCTGATGCGCCCGGACCGCTGCGGCGCCCCGTCAGTTCGTGAAGCCCGCTCGCGGGCGCCCGTTGTGGCGCAGGCGCAGGCGCCGCCGGGGGTGCGAGCGCAGCACCGGATGGGCGTTCCATCCCTGTTCCGAGGCGACTTGCAGGACGTAACCGGCACCGGCGCCGCGGAAGTAGTGTGCTCCCAGTTCCAGGTCCCGTTGCAGCGGGGAGTTCTCCGCCCGTCGGGTCTGCTTCTCGATGCGACGGGCCACGCGTGCCCGGTAATACGCCGTATCGCCCTCCCGGAACAGCGCCACCGGTGTCACACACCACAGCGGGACCAACGGCACCTGGCCCAGCGTGGCGTCCAGCACGCGCACCGCGCCGTTCTCGGCACGCGGCACCACGTAGACGATCAACTGGGCCACGCCCGCTACGCCGAGAAAGAACAGGGCCAAGCAGAGCCACACCACCCACCACAGGGGCAGGAAAAGCACGGTCAGGGGAAGCAGCACCCAGCGGAGGACTGCCGGGCGGAGAGGAAGCGGCCTCCAGGCCGGATCGTCGTAGTCGGGCACGGACGGTAGCTTCCCCTCGGGTTTGCCATCACTTGACTGTGCGGCCGCGATCGTACGTCACGGCCCGTCCTGCCAGGGGCGCGATCCCTTTATTCGGCTTCAGGTTGGACCCCTCGGTGCACGACTACCACCGGCTCGGGGCGCGCCGGGCCCTACCGCGGGCCGATCAGCGGGCAACGCGTACCGGTGTAGATGGTGGGCATGCAGCGGTTGCAGTGCGTACAGCGTGAGCGGGTGTGCGGGGCCTGTCCGATGCGCCGCGGCAGGTCCGGTTCGCGCAGCAG
>NZ_JBNNJZ010000827.1:0-2769 GCF_050270335.1 Streptomyces sp. NPDC059900 | reverse complement strand
CCCGAGCGCGGCGGCTCGCCCTCCTTGACGATCGCGCCCTCCGAGCGCGGGAAGAACTCGTACCAGGACCCGAACAACGCCCGCGGACGCTCCACCAGCAAGGGAAGCGCCGGGGAGCGGGAGAGCCGGTCACGCAGGGGATATCGCGCCAGTACCGCGTCCACCCCGGGAGTCAGCGCGGCCGCCAGGCGTTCGGCCGGGGTCCGTGAGTCGTCCTGCAAGGCTTCGGCGGCGGCGAGGAGCACCTGCCGTTCCGTTCCTTCGGGAGCTCCCAGTGCCGCGCGCTCGTACAGCAGCGCGCCCTCTTCGAGCATCAGCCCGGCGTCGATGCCGGCGGGGACCTTGATCCCGGCGGCGTGCCGCCAGCCCCGCACGGGGTCCGCCCAGGCCTCCACGGCGTAGGTCCAGTGCCCCTCGGCGTCCGGGGTGACGTCCGCGCCCCAGCGGTCGCTGCCCGGGGACAGTTCCCGCATGGGGGTCCAGGGGCCGCTGCCCTTGCCGGAGTCGCCGGAGTCGCCGGAGTCGCCGGGACCGAGCAGGACGACATTGGCCCCGACCGCCAGTTGGCCCTCGCCGAAGACGGTGGCCGTGACCTGGAAGGTCTCGCCGGAGACCGCCTTCGCCGGGCGCCGTCCGCAATCGACGACCGGGCGGACGTCCAGGACGGGCGTGGAGACGGCGGTGGGGCCGGCAGTGGGGCCGGCCGTGGGAACGGGGGCCGTCCCGGGAGCCGTGGTGGGGGCGGGGGCCGCCTTGGGCGCTGACGTCATCGCTCTCTCCTCCGCCGAGTTCGCGCCCCGATGTGCGCCCGTCCATACGTGCTGCGCCCGTCCTTACGTGGATTCGCGGGAGCCGCGTATCCGTCATCGCCCCCGGAGGTCCAGGGGCGGTCGTGCCCGGCGTGTGGTGCGCGGGCGCAGGTAGAGCTCTGCCGCGTCGGCGGCGACCCGGGCCGTGCACTCGCCCATCAGTACGCAAAGGGTGTACGCGGTGTCCTCGAAGCGCATCCGCACGGAGCTGTCCGCGGGATGGGCGAGCAGCAGCCGCTCCCATTCCCGGTAGTCCCCCAAATGCCGTGCGACATCGGCCTTTGTAGGCAGCAGCACCACGCGGGTCACCTTCTCGTTCGCTGAGGGCGCGCGAGGTATGCACCTGGATGGTGCGAACCCGTCCCGCGCGCAGACACCGGTGGTACGCACCGGTCAACCTTCATGACTCATGGTGCACGCATGAGCACCCAGCGTCCTGTTGAGCGTGTGGAGGCGCCGGGGGCTCCTGTTGCGCAAATGGAGTAGCGCTCGCACCCTGAGACTGACGCAGAAGTGATCAATGCTCACGTTCCGTGTTCGGGGCTCGGTCGCAGGACCGAGAAGGACCGGGAGCTTCGCCGAGAGGAGCCAGGAGCGATGAAAGCCGCGATCCCCTGCTACTACCACCTCGACGTGGAGGTCAGCACGGAGAGGACAGAGCAGGTCAGGCGCATTCTGGTCGCGCATCTGAAGCATTGGGGCCTTGCGGTTCTCGTCGAACCCGTCGGCTACTGCACCGGAGTGCTGCTGCGCGCGATCGAGGAGCACGGAGCGGACAAGCAGGCCGTCGTGGAGATGTGGTGGAACGGCCAGCACCTCATCACCGCCGTGTCGGACAACAACCGTGAACTTCCCCAGCGGCACTACGGGCCGCAGGGATGCCTGACGCAGATCGCCGCGCTCAGCGACGGCTGGGGCAGCTGCCCGTCGACGGACGGCAAGATCATCTGGTTCTCGCGCCGCGTGCGTGCGACCGAACACGCCCGGCTGTCCCCCGGGACGCCCGGCCCCAGCCTGCGCGAGGCGATGCAAGTGCCGCGGGACATGCCCGCCGCCGTCCTCGCGGGCCCGCCCGTCTGAACGCCGTGCCGTGGCCCCACGCGGTGCCGTGCCTCACCCAGAACCACCCGTCCGCAGGGAGGCAGTTGCGTGCGCACCTGGACCGGAGCCCCATTTCCCCTGGGCGCCACATCCGACGGTGAAGGAACCAACTTCGCGCTGTTCAGCGAGGTGGCCGAACACGTGGAGCTGGTGCTCGTCGGCGACGACGACACGCACCGCAGTGTGCCGCTCTCCGAAGTCGACGGCTTCGTCTGGCACTGCTACCTGCCGGGGATCGGTCCCGGCCAGCGTTACGCCTACCGGGTGCACGGCCCCTGGAACCCGGCGGCGGGCCACCGGTGCAACCCCGCCAAACTGCTCCTCGACCCCTACGCCAGGGCCGTCGAGGGGCAGATGGACAACGACCCCTCGCTCTACGAGCACGCGGCGCAGGGACCCGAACCGGCCGACAGCGCCTCGCACACCCCGCTCTCGGTGGTCACCGACCCGTACTTCGCCTGGGAGGACGACAGACCGCCCCGGCGGCCGTACGCCGAGACCGTGGTGTACGAGGCACATGTGCGCGGCCTGACCCGCACGCACCCCGATGTTCCCGCCGAACTGCGGGGCACCTACGCGGGACTCGCGACCGAGCCGGTCATCGACCACCTCACGTCGCTCGGCGTGACCGCGGTCGAGCTGATGCCCATGCACCAGTACATCCAGGACGGGTTCCTGCGCGACCGCGGCCTGTCCAACTACTGGGGCTACACCTCCATCGGCTTCTTCGCGCCGCACAACGCCTACGCGGCGCACGGCTCGCGGGGCGAGCAGGTCACCGAGTTCAAGTCCATGGTCAAGGCGCTGCACAAGGCCGGGCTCGAAGTGATCCTCGACGTGGTCTACAACCACACCGCGG
>NZ_JBNNJZ010000826.1:0-2772 GCF_050270335.1 Streptomyces sp. NPDC059900 | reverse complement strand
GGTCAAACATGTACAGCGGCTCAACCAGATCCGCAGGGCCGTGCCCGCGCTCCAGTCGGGCCAGTACTCCACCGAGGGCATCAACGGACAGATGGCCTACAAGCGCCGCTACACCTCGGGCTCCGTCGACAGCTTCGCCCTGGTCACCGTCTCCGGCGAGGCGAGCTACAGCGGCATCCCCAACGGCACCTACACCGACGCCGTCACCGGCGACAAGAAGACCGTGACCGACGGCAAGCTCTCCGTCGCCGCTCCCGGCAAGGGAAACCTGCGCGCCTATGTGCTCGACCTGCCGGGCAACCCGGCTCCGGGCAAGGTCGGCACGGACGGCCCGTACCTGAAGTAGTCGCTCCTTGAGCAGTCACTCGTAAATGTGTTGCCGGGCCTGCGGGGCGGTTGTTAGCGTCCCGCAGGCGCAAGAGGCGCGCCGTCACCGGACAGGGAGGTTGATGAATATGGCTGCCGCAGGCCTTCGTCAGCATGCCCTCGTCCGGGCCGCGCGATAGCCGAGCGCGGACCGGGTCGTCACCACGAACGACCAGGAGAGACACATGTCTTCCGCTGCTTCACCCAAACCTGCACCGACACCTGCACCGACACCTGTATCCACACCTGCACCCACGCCTGCACCCTCCCCTGTATCCACACCTGAGCCCGCAGCTGCCCACGCCGACGTGATCACCGAGCGTCTCGTCCTGCGGCCCTGGACCATGAGCGAGGCCACCGCGGTCCTGGGCGAGCACAGGTCCGCGAACTGGGCGGACGACTTCCCCGCCGAAGGCGACCGTGTGATCGCGAGCCTCTTCGAACAGAACCCCGGCTGGCTCGGTGCCTATGGCCACCGTCTGGTCATCGAGCGCGAGAGCGGCCTGGTGGTGGGCTCGATCGGCCTGTTCTGGCCGCCCAGCGAGGGCGTCCTCGAGATCGGGTACGGGATCGTGGCCTCGCGCCGCGGTCAGGGATACGCCTCCGAGGCCACCAGGGCCCTGGCGGAGTTCGCCCTCACCGCGGCCGGTGTCCACACGGTGTCCGCCGGCGTGGAACTGTCGAACCCGGCCTCGGTCCGAGTGCTGGAGAAGGCAGGCTTCCACCGGCAGTCCACCGAAGGAGACGAGGCCAGGTTCACCACCGTGAGGCCTGACCACGAGCTCAGCTGATCACCGGGGCCCTGGAGGCGATGTGCTGCCTCCAGGGCCCCGTCACGTCACGTCGCGTCGCATCAGGCCAAGGAAGGCAGGTGGATCAGACCTGCCTCCGTCGACCGGAAGCCGCAGGCCTCGAAGTAGAAGCCGCGCAGGTGCGGTTCGAAGTCGACGTGCAGCCACTCGCAGCCCGCGGCGCGCGCCCGTGCCGCCGCCAGCCGGACGACGGCCGTCGCGATGCCGCGGCGCTGGTACGAACCCCGGGTCTTCGTGTCGATCAGGAAGGCGTGGTCCGCGCCGTCCCACGCCACGTTCACGAATCCGACGAGGACGCCGTCGCCGGCCCGGGCCCCCACCCAGCCCAGGCTGTGTTCCCTGGCCTTGTCCCACCATCCGGCTTCAGCACGTCCGCCGTGCGACCGGACCAGATCGGCCAGCTCCTCGTCGGTGATGGGGTCGCGCCATGTGTAGGAGATCTCTCCGCTCATCGCGTCAGCGTCACCGACCCGTCCTGGCAGGACAACTTCTTTAACGGTCATGAAGCCCGCTCCCGGGAGGCAGGTACCAGGCGGAAGGCGTCCCCGTCGGGGATCACGTGCCCCGCCGTGGGCGGCGGGAAGTGGCTGCCGAGGAGGAGGGTCCGGGTGCCGGAGAGCGAGTCGAGGAGTTCATGGCGGGTCCTGGCCGCGGCTGCGGGGTCGATGTCCACGCAGCTTCCCAGGTCCGGGTGGGGCAGCTGGACGGGGTGGTGGATGCAGTCGCCGGTGATGAGCGCCCTCTCGCCGCGACTGCTCAGTTCCACCGCCACCTGGCCCGGTGTGTGGCCCGGAGTGGAACGCAGGCGGACACCGGGGGCGATGTCGGTGCCCTCGGGTGCCACGTCGACGAGGTCGAGCAGCCCCGCGTCCTTGATGGGGTGCACGGAGTCCCGGAACATCTGGCTGCGGGCCTCGTTCAGGTCGGTGCCGGTCCAGTAGTCCCATTCTGTGCGGGTCGTGAGATAGCGGGCGTTGGGGAAGGTGGGCACCCAACGTCCCTCCTGCGCACGGGTGTTCCAGCCGACGTGGTCGGTGTGCAGGTGGGTGAGGACGACGAGATCCACCGTCTCGGGTGCGAAGCCGGCCTCCGTCAGGCGGGTCAGGTAGTCGCTGTTGAGGTTGTCCCACGCGGGGTTGGCCCGTTGCTTGCCATTGCCGATGCCGGTGTCGACGAGGATCCGCAGCCCGGCGCCCTCGACCGCGAAGCTGTGGCTCGCCAGCCGCAGGACGCGTTGCTCGTCCGCGAAGTCCGGTTGCAGCCAGGGGGACCGGGCCACGACCTCCGGGGTGGCTCCCGGCAGCAGCCAAGGGCCCGTCTGCGGGGGCAGGGGCACCTCGTCGATCCGGCGGACGGCGAGGTCTCCGACGGTCCAGCTCGGGGTGGCGGTGGGCTGCGGGGTGGTGGACATGGGGAGCTCCTTCCGGGCGGTACGGTCCCGCCGCTAAAAGCAACGGGTTTGCGTTAAGTCGAACGTAGGGCCTATCGTCCCGCTAAAGCAAACCGTTAGCTTTTAAGCGCTGTCGTGGGTGGGTCGCCGCCCCGAGCAGTGCATGGAGCCAAGTCGAGAGGGCGCCAATGGACACCGCCGAAC
>NZ_JBNNJZ010000825.1:0-2778 GCF_050270335.1 Streptomyces sp. NPDC059900 | reverse complement strand
CCTGACGCCTTCGGTGGTCGCGGTCTCCACGCGGAACAAGGTGGCCTGGCCGCATTCCTCGCGCGGCTCGAGCATGCCCTTCACCGGACCGCTGCTCATGATCGCCAGGCAGCCTTTCCCGTGCTGGGGATGGTGCCACTGGATGCGATAGAGGTCCTCACCAGCCGGTTCCAGGTAGGTGCGCGGCACAGAGGACCGGGCACAGGGCAGCTGGACGGCGACGGCGCTTTCATAGGCGCCCTCCCGGTCACGGCCGTCGGTCAGACACAGGTCCGGCGCGCCCACGGGGCGGATGGTCACCCAGCCGCCGAGAGCTCCGGATGCGGTGGCCGCGGCAGCCGGTGCGCCGGAATCCCCCGAGCCGTCGGGGATCAACCCCCAGGCGGCCAACGCGAGCAGCGGCACCACGAGCACGGCGGCGAGCAGAGCCGTGCGGCTCTTGAGGCGGTCCGGCAGCCATTCCGCGGGCCCCTCGCTGCGGCGCTGGGCCCCGCCTTCGGGACCGGAGGCCGTGACAGGCGGCTCGACAGCGGGATGTGCCGCGGCGGCAGCGGCATCCGCCGCGATCCGGTCCCGCACTTCCAGCCAGGCCGCGACCTCTTGCCCCTGCCCGCAGGCGCGGACGAACGCGGCAAGGACATCCGGCCGCGGCAGGCTCGTCCGGCGCAGGACGTCGGCCAGCGTGCTGCGCGCCAGTACGTCGCCGGCGCGGGCGGCACGCTCCTCCAGTTCGCGATACGTCAGCCCCGAACGCTCCTTGAGCGTCCGCATCAGCCCGATGAAGTCGGCAGCATTTTGGGCCTCGTACGGCGACAACTCCCCTGGAACTCTCACGAACATCATCCTGCGGGCGCGGTGGCCCCGGGGTAATGGTGGATCTAGCCGTGTGCGCGCTGTCCGGGACACCATCCAGACAAAGCTCTGACCAGCCCGGACAGCAGGCTCCCATCCGGGACAGCCGGTTGATGTTGTCTCCGGACGCTGATCACCAGCAGTCTCTGTGGTGTCTGGTCGGCCCATCTGCCACTTCGGTGCAGGGGGATGTCACCGCTGGCCGATTCCTGCTGTCCGCCTTGCCGCAAGGCTCCTGCGCGGCAGGAGCCGCGCCGTATCCACCCGAAAGAATGCAGGGCTCGTGAGCCGTCGTGATCAACGAGGGGGGATCACGACGGCGTCACGTCAACCGCCCGGCATCCGCGGCGTGGCGATGGGGCCGGGGCCCTCACGTGGCGGCGCCGACCGGCGTTCCCCGCACCGCCCACGCGCGGGCGGTGAGCGCGATCGATCCGTCCGGCCGGGTCGGCACGGCGGCGCGCAGCGTGTCACGCAACCGAGCCCGGGCGGCCGGGGCGAGGTCGGCGACATAGCCGGGGGCGGGGCCTTGTCCGGCCAGGAACGGCTCCCACAGATCCGCGAATCCGGCGAAGACGGTGGCCACCTCGATGGGGGCAACAGCCACGTCCGCGAGCCCCGCATTCGTCCACAGCGACCGAAGACGCTCCGGGCTGCACACCGGGAAGCGCCGGCGCTCGTCCAGTTCGGCGGCCGCCGGGTCCACCGCGGTCGCGGCGGCCCAGAAGCGGTGCAGGAACTCCATGCCCTCGGCGTAGTCCCACACGTACGCGGCCACCAGGCCGCCCGGCCGCACGATCCGGACAGCCTCGGCCACCGCAGCGCTCGGCACGGGAAGGAAGTTGAGCACCAGGCCACTGACGGATACGTCGCACCCCGCACCCCGCACCGGCAGAGACATCCCATCGCCGACGACAAAGCACGCCGACGCGGGAGCGCTCGCCCGGGCCGCGCCCACGAAGGCCGCAGACCGGTCCACCCCCACCACCCGCCGCGGCCGGCACCGCGCAGCCACCGCAGCGCTCAACGCCCCCGTGCCACACCCCGCATCCACCCACCGCAAACCATCCCGGCAGCCCAGCCACGCCACGAACTCATCCGCCACCAGCCGACTCCACCGGCCCATGAACCGCTCGTAGGCATCCCCGGCCGCCCACACGTCGAACCTCTGCTCCGTCATGCCTCTCACGATGCCGGTACCGGGCCCGGCCCGCACGAGCCGATCTGACCACCCCGGGGCTGATGAGTGGACGCAGAGGGCGGTCAGCGGCTGATGGCGGTCTCATGCGCCATGTGCGACAGCTTGTCGGGGTTGCGCACGTGGTAGGCGCCGGTGACGTAGCCGTTCTCCACGCTCACGGCCAGCACGCCATCGACCTGTCCGTCGACCCTGACCAGGAGGGCCGGGCCACCGTTGATCTCAACCGGTTCGAGCGACCTTGGGGCCTGGCGCTTCCACCAGCCGCCGGCCAGCAGGCGGGCGACCTTGTCCGCTCCCACGACGGGCCGCAGCAGGGCGTGCCGGACTCCGCCGCCGTCGCTGAGGGCGACGACGTCGGGGGCGAGGATGTCGAGCAGACTCTGCAGTTCGCCGGTTTCGACCGCCTGCTGGAAGGCGTGGAGCGCAGCCCTGGTCTGGGCGGGGGAGGCGCAGCCGCGTGGCCGGCGCGCGGCGACGTGTCCCCGTGCCCGATAGGCGAGTTGGCGGACTGCCGCCGGGCTCTTGCCGACCGCTTCGGCGATCTCTTCGTAAGCGAGGTCGAACACTTCGCGGAGCACGAAGACCGCCCGTTCCACCGGCGCGAGCGTCTCAAGGACCAGCAGCATCGCCATGGAGATGCTGTCGGCCAGTGCGACGTCCTCCGCCACGTCCGGCGCGGTCAGCAGCGGCTCGGGCAGCCAGGGTCCCACGTAGGACTCCTTGCG
>NZ_JBNNJZ010000824.1:0-2792 GCF_050270335.1 Streptomyces sp. NPDC059900 | reverse complement strand
GGCGGAGTCCCATCCGGCAGGTGATTGCGCGGGGTCTTTTCGCACGTCCGGGGCTGTGGTGAACCGCATGCCGACCACGTGGCTGAGCTGCTCCGTCTGTTGCGGTGCTCTCGGGCGGGCCGGACCCGGGTCTGGCACGGCATGTTGCACCTCCCCGGCCCGCGTGAGGGGGAGGCGGAGGGACCAGGCGGGTGGCGTGGCCGGGTGTGCCGGGGGTGTCCGATGCCGCAGACGGCGGCCGCCGGTGACGGGCGGCTGCCTTGCACTGATCAAGTGGTGGCACCGGGTGCGGGGTGATGGGCGCTGGGGCCGCGGTCGGTGGCAGGTACTGGCCGCTTCGCGGCCAGAACGGCCTTGCGTTCCGGGCTCGGCGGGGAAGATGCGGATACCCGCCGCGGCGTGGTAACAGGTGTTACCGTATGGGTATGGCGAAGACACAGCTGGGTGTGCGGGTGGACGCCGAGGTCAAGCAGATCGCGGCGGCGCGGGCCGGTGAGCGCGGCATGGCGCTGGGGGACTACATTGCCCAGCTGGTCCTGGAGGACGCGAGCGGTCTGCGGGCCCGCGGGCTGGACGCGGCGGGCCGCTTCCTCGCGGAGCACCAGCACGTCTTCGACGCCGCCGAGGAGCCCGGTGGCGAGCAGGACCCGGCCGGACCGGGAGCCCACGCCGCGTAATGGACCTGCACATCGACGTCCCCTGGATTTTGCAGGTCGCGCAGCTGGCCGGGGCGGGGGATCCGGCTCCGGACGATTACGGCATTCCCGTGGCCGCGGTCGCCTGCCACCGCGCCGAACTTCTGGAAACCCCCGTGTACGAGGGCCCCTTTTCGCGGGCGGCCGCGCTGGTGCACGTGCTGGGCCGCTGCCGCTGGCTGGAGCGCTCGAATCTGGCTGTCGCGGCCGCCACCGGCGTCATGTACCTGGAAGCCTCCGGCATCACGGTCAAGCCCGCCCGCGACGATGCAGCCGCCCTGCGTGACCTCCTCCTGAGCCGCGACTGCACCGTCGACAAGATCGCCCGGCTGCTGCGCTCCTGGCCCACCACCAGCTAGGCCAGGCAACGGGCCCACGACTTGGTCAACTTGGTGGGAACGCTATGACTTTTGCGGGATCTTGGTATGCCTCCGCCACCCTTTGGGCGGCCCTTGCCGTGTTCGGCGGTCTGACCACCGGGTTCTTTGCCGGCTGGGCTACTCTGCGGGCGGCCAACCCTAAACGGCAGCTGGACTACTGGATGTCGGCCAAGACGAATCTGCTCAAAGCAGCTGATGGCGCGGGCAGCAGCCTGGAGGTCCATCACGCTGGTGGCACCTTGACAGACCCCCATGTTCTGCAAATCAAAATGATCAACAAGGGGCGCAGGGACATCTCAAGCGACCACTATGACGGCGGCCTGCCCATCCGTCTCGACGTCGGGGTGCAAATTGTCGAGCTCTTGAAGCTGGCTTCCGAGCCTTCCTCGCTCCACCTGCCAACCGGCACCATCGACGGAACAGCACTCAAGATCGGTCCGAGCCTCATCGCCAAGAGGCAGACGATCACTTCCTCGGTCTTGGTGGATGGTTCCGGGCCTGAGATCACTTGCCGGGCATCCTTGCAGGATGTCGACGTCAGGGAAGGCCGAGATCATGCACGGCGGCAGACCGCAGTGACCGCCGGAGGGACGGTGCTTGGCCTCGGGCTCTCCGTGGTTTTGGCGCTGGTCGCCCCGCTGACGATGGTGGCAGCGTGGCGCCCCACCATGGGCCTTGTCGTCCTCGGTATCGTCACTGCAGGCATCTGGGCTGGAGCGGGTGGTTGGTGGGCTGCGACATCGTGGTCCCGGCGTCGCCAGGACTGAGCGCCCGTCCGCGAACTGATCACTTACGTGAGGGCCGGGGCTTCGTCCGAGAGAGATGACGCGTCATCAGGATGGTCATCGGCCAACGGGTCATGGCCTCGTGGTGCTCGGGCAGGCGTTCATAGCCGCGGACGCAGCAGCGGCGCCGGAAGAGCCACGACAGCATGGCCGGAGAGAGGGATCAGGTGGCAACGCTCGCGCAGATCAAGGATCTCTTGGGAGAGCCCCGCTTTCATTGGGCGGACCCGGCTCCCTGGTGCCAGGTGGAGCGGGAACTCGGCGTCACCTTTCCTGCGGACTTCCGGGAGGTCGTTGACGCCTACGGTTCCATTGTGATCAACGGACAGCTGTACCTCGAGCACCCCGCGAAAGAGTCAGGAAGGGACCTCGGGCAGAAGACCAGGGAGGAGATCGAGGACTGGCGCGAAAACGAGGAAGACTTCGGGGACCTTCCGAGCCGGGTTGGTTCCGGACCCGGCGAGCTTCTCCCTTTCGCAAGCGCCGCATCCGGGGAGTGTCTCTTTTTTCGCGTGCCGGTGGAGCCTTCCATGCCCTGGTGGATCGGCGTTCACGAGTTTGACAGTCCGGCATACGTCGCCCACGACATGACGTTCAGCGACTGGCTGCTCGCCTACCTCACAGGCGAGAACGTAACAGTGCATGCGCGTAATTTCGCAGCGGGAGCCCCCTTCTTCGAACCCGTCAGCTGAATCGCTTCCGGCGCGACTGTTCGAGCAGCCGAACGTCCGGGTGGCGACGACGTACCACAGCAGCGGCCGACCACGACGAGATCACCGGCCGGGTAGGCCCGCACCGGGCCGTGCGCGGCAACATCATCGAAGCCGTCGGGCGCGGCATTCCGTTGCACGTCGCCGTCCTGGACGGGGGCGATCACGAGTGTGCCGGGCGGGCCTGCGCGGAATTGCGGGCCCTGACGAAGAACTCAGCAG
>NZ_JBNNJZ010000823.1:0-2794 GCF_050270335.1 Streptomyces sp. NPDC059900 | reverse complement strand
CCGATAGACCCTCGTGGCGCAGCCGGACTGCACGCGGACATCGCACGCCTGGTGGCCCTCGACGCCAAATCCGGCGCGACCTCCGCGCTGCCCGCCGTGCGCGAGGCCGTGCGGCGGATCCCCGAACTGTCCGACGCACCCGGGCGCCTGTGCGGCCAGGACGGCGACCGGCTCGCCGCGCTCGCCGAACTGGGCGAAGTCATCGGGTGGATCCTCTTCGACGCGGGCTTCTACCGCGCGGCCCACCGGATGAACACCCGCGCCCTGGCCCTGGCGGAGCTCTGCGGTGATCTCTGGACGGCACGCTTCGTGCTCCTGAACGACAGCATGCTCCAGACCCATGTGGGAGCGCCGGACACCGCACTCCGGGCAGCGGCACGAGCGCGCGGGACGCGGGCCCTGCCCGCCAGGGTCGCCGGCCTCGTGAGGATCCGCCAGGCACACGCGATCGCCCTGCTGGGCGGGCACCGGGACGCCCTGGACCTGATGTCCCGCGCCCGGTGCCTGTTCCTGGAGGGTGTCTCGCGCCGCGATCCTCCCTGGGCCTGGTGGATCGACCGGACCGAACTGCTGGGCCACCAGGGCTGGGTGCATGCCCGACTGCACCAGTGGGACAAGGCCATCGACCTGCTCCACGAGGCGGTCGCGGCGCCCGGCCCCTCCTACCGCACCCTGTTCGCCGCGAAACTCCTGGCGGTCCTGGCGCGTGCCGGGGCCTGGCGAGAGGCGGAGGATCTCATCGCCGGGCTCGCACCGGGCGCCGCCCGTATCGGGTCCGTACGCACCACGCAGACACTGGAGCGGACGGCATCGGGCCTGCTCGGACGGTCCGGCACGCCGCGACCGCTGCGGGAGGCGGCAGTGTTCCTGCGGGAGTGCCTGCCCGCGCCGCACCCCCTCACCCCGAGGCAGCCGCCTGCGCGCCCCTGACGTCGACCACGAACTTCCCGCGCACGCCGCCTGCCTCCAGCGCACGGTGGGCGCCGGCGATGTCGGCCAGCGGGTACACCGTGTCGACGACGGGACGAAGCGCCCCGCTCTCCGTCAGCCGGGTCAGTTCCGCGAAGAGCGGATGACCGGGATTGCCGCTGAAGAGCCGCACCCGGCGCGGACCGAACACCGCGGAGCCGAGGATGCAGGCGAGCGAGGCGGCCATGCGCCGGCTGTCGAAGGTGACCGACACCATGCGGCCTTTCGGTGCCAGCAGGCGGCGGTACGCGCCCAACTCCGTGCCGACCGCGTCGAGTACGACGTCGAAGGGCCCGAGATCGGCCGGGCCGGTGGTCGCGTAGTCGAAGGCCTCGTCGGCTCCGAGGTCCCGCACGAAATCGAGGTTGTTCGCCCCCGCGAGCGCCGTGACATGTGCCCCGTAAGCCCGTCCGAGCTGGACGGCCACGCTCCCGACACCGCCGCTGGCGCCCCGCACGAGCAGCCGCTCGCCCGCCGCGAGGCGTGCCTTGTCCCGCAGCGCCGTGATCACCGTCGTGCCGACGCCGGGCAGGGCCGCGGCCCGGACCAGGTCGAGACCGGCCGGCGCGAGGGCCAGCTGCCGCGGGCGCACCACCACGAACTCCGCGGCGCTGCCGAAGCCACGGGAGCGCGCCAGGGCTCCCCACACCCGGTCGCCCTCCGCCAGACCGGGCACGGGAGAACCCAGGGCCGCCACCTCGCCGGTGAAGTCGATCCCCGTGCGCTTGGGAAAGCCCCGCCCGGCCAGCCCGGTCACCAGCCGTATCCTCCCCGCCCGGCCCATCAGCTCGCCGCCGTTCACGCTGGCGGCCTGCACGCGCACCAGGACCTCGCCCGGGCCCGCGACCGGCTTGGGGAGCGTGCCTTCGTACAGGACCTCCGGAGAGCCGTAGCTGTCGTACAGCGCCGCACGCATGTCACTCATCGTTTCCGTATCCCTGTCTGTGGTCGCCGGATGTCACCGACAGCGACGCTAACCCGCTAAACGGAGAGGGCCGTCCGCTTGAGCTAATGTGAGAAACATGCCTGCTGATTCCTCTCGGATGCGGCCGACGACGGCCCCCGCGCCGACAGCGGACCGCACGCCGACGACGGACCTCGCGCCGCCCGCGCGGGCCGGGCTGCGTGCGGACGCGCTCCACAACCGCCGCCTCATCATGGAAGCCGCCCGCGAACTCTTCGCCGCGCGCGGCCTCGATGTGCCGATCGCCGCCATCGCCCGCCGGGCCGGCGTCGGCGTGGCCACGCTCTACCGCCGCTTTCCCACCCGCGACTCCCTGGTCACGGAGGTCTTCGCGGACCAGTTCACCGCCTGTACGGCACTCGTCGACGACGCCCTCGCGGACCCCGATCCGTGGCGCGGATTCCGCACGGTCGTCGAGAAGGTGTGCGCCATGCACGTGGAGGACCGCGGATTCACCGCGGCGTTCCTGACGGCGTTCCCGGACGCGAACGACCACGAGCACGAACGCGTGCGCGCCGAGCAGGGTTTCGCGCGACTGGTGCGGCGCGCACAGGACGCCGGCCGGCTGCGCGCCGACTTCGATCCGGCGGACCTCGCGCTGATCCTCATGGCCAACTGCGGCGTCGCCGTGGGCTCCGCCGATGCGGCAGCCGCCGCATCCCGGCGCTTCGTCGCCTACCTCATCGACTCCTTCCGCGCCGACCGCACCGCCCCGCACGGGCCCCTGCCGGAGCCGGTTGTGCTCAAGCTCGACCACATAAGATCCGGCAGGTGAGACGACACATAGACTTCGAGCGCCTGCACAACTTCCGTGACCTGGGCGGCTATCGCACCGCCGACGGGCGCACGGTGCGCTGGGGC
>NZ_JBNNJZ010000822.1:0-2798 GCF_050270335.1 Streptomyces sp. NPDC059900 | reverse complement strand
AAGACCGTACGGCCCTCCACCGTGCCCCAGCCGGTGATCACACCATCCGTGTACGGCTTCTTCGCCTCCAGGCCGAACCCGGTCGCCCGGTGCCGGCGCAACTGCTCGACCTCCTGGAACGACCCCGCGTCCAGAAGCAGCTCGATCCGCTCGCGTGCGGTCAGCTTGCCCTTCGCGTGCTGGGCCTTCGTCGCCTTCTCGCTCGGGCCGCGCAGGGCCTCGGCACGGATCGCGTGCAGTTCGGCAACGCGTCCACGTGCGTCGGTGGGCTCGCCCTCGGGAGAAGAAGCGGTGTCGTCCAAAACGGTCATGTAGTGACCTTACGAAGTGGGCCTACCGAAACGGACCGTCGACTATGAACAGTCTCCGGCCCGTTTTCCTGGCACCCCCGAACAGAAGCCCGTTCCAGGGCGTCCTAAGTGACTGCTCAGAGGGGCATCGCGCTGTAGGGACTCAACAAAGGGCCGGGTCATGCGCGCGTGAGAGACACCTCACACCCTTTGGCCGGGACGGGTGGGGCGGGCCTGCGACGCCGGGGCCTACCGTCGGATCCGATGCGTGAGCGCACCGACACGCTCTGCTTGATGTTGAACATTGAACTGAATAGGGCTAGAGTCAATCTCGTTGAACATTCAACAGATGCAGCATCCGTAGCTCGCAGCTCGGGTTTCCGCTCGCAGCTCGTCCCCAAGGAGCAGTCATGGGTCTCTTCGGCCGCAAGAACGAAACCACCGCCCCCTCCGCCGCGTCCTCCGGCACCGACACGGCGGCGTCCGCCCCGGTCAGCCCGGACCTCGCCGCGCTGACCGGCGAGTACACGATCGACCCCGCGCACACGTCGATCGGCTTCGTCGCCCGCCACGCGATGGTCACGAACGTCAAGGGCTCCTTCACCGACATCGCGGGCACGCTGCACCTCGACGGCTCGGACCCTGCCGCGTCCACGGCTTCCATCGACGTACAGATGGCGAGCATCGACACCGGCAGCGCGGACCGTGACGGTCACCTGAAGAGCGCGGACTTCTTCGACATCGAGAAGCACCCGGAGATGACGTTCCGTTCCACGAAGGCGGAGGCGCTGGGCGGTGACGACTACCGGATCACCGGCGATCTGACGATCCTCGGCACCACCAAGCCGCTCTCGATCGACCTGGAGTTCAACGGCTCCGCGAAGGACCCCTTCGGGAACGAGCGGGTCGGGTTCGAGGGCACCGCGCAGATTCTCCGTTCGGAGTGGGGCCTCACGTGGAATGCCGCTCTTGAGACGGGCGGGGTGCTTGTCTCCGACAAGATCAAGCTGAGCTTCGACATCTCCGCGATCAAGTCCGGCTCCTGAGCTGGCCTGGCTCCTGAGCCTCAGGCAATCCCGGCCCACCACTCCGCGACGGCTCTCTCCCACCCACCCACCCGATCACCCCGCGTCCGGGGCGGGGTGGGTGGGTCGTCGCGTTTGGGTGTGGGGCCAGGCAGTCCGCGGCGTGACTTGGCGCTTCCGGTCGGGCACTCAGGGGTCTGGAGCATGCCGTCCTCGGGGAGTCGGGGTTAGGGGGTCCAGTCGGGGTTGCGGCCCAAGTAGCGGAGCAGTTCCGCCGCTTCACCCTGATCCGCGCCTCCCTCCCCCGCCGCGAGGGCGCGCGCGAAGGCGAAGGCGCGGACCGGTTCGACGATCTGCCGGGTCGCGTGCAGCAGTGGTCCCGCCAAGTCGTCGGTGAGCGGCGACGGTTGGCCGGTGGCCACGGCGATGTCCCATGCGTGGACGGCGGCGTCCAGTGCGCAGGCGCCGACGCCGAGGGCGGCGGTCATGGTGCCGGGCGGCAGCGGTACCCGTACCTCCTGAGCCGTCTCGTCGACCCTCGCCCAGGCTTCGGCGGCGGCCGCAAGGGCCGGTTCGAGCAGGGCCCCCGGGGACTCCGTGAGCTTGCCGGACGGGGCAAACGGGTTCTCGGCGGGGCCGGGGCCTCCGGTGAGGGCCGAGGCGTAGCCCAGCTGGTCCCCGGCGGCGTGCTGGAGGACCTGGGTGACGTTCCACTCCGCGCAGGGCGTCGGGCGGTCCCAGTCCCCGTCCGGCACGCCTCGGACTGCGGTACGCAGTGCCGTGTGCGCGCTGTCGAGGAGGGGCCGGATTGCTTTTGTGCCGTGCTCACTCATGTTGTCTCCCGCTCGTCGGGGTGCGACCGCCACCTTGCCCTAGAGCGCGGTCCAGCTTCTAGCGTCGCGCCCATGACCACACAGCAGCAGCGGCAGACAGCGCGACAGCACGGCATCGGCAGCGGGTTCGGCGCGCTCAGCACGGCGGACGACGTACTCGACGGGATCGACCTCTCGGGCAGGACGGCGCTGGTCACCGGCGGCTACTCGGGCCTCGGTCTGGAGATCAGCCGGGCGCTCTCCAAGGCGGGCGCGCACGTCGTCGTCCCGGCGCGCAGGCCCGGTGCGGCGCAAGCGGCGCTGGAAGGCACGGGCCGCGTCGAGGTACAGCCACTGGACCTGGCGGACCAGGACAGCGTCCGGCACTTCGCGGACCGTTTCCTCGCGACGCGGCGCACCCTCGACATCCTCATCAACAACGCGGGCGTGATGGCCTGCCCCGAGACCCGTACGGGCCCGGACGGCGCCTGGGAATCCCACTTCGCGATCAACCACCTCGGCCACTTCGCCCTGCTCAACCGCCTCTACCCGGCGCTGCGTCCGGGCACCGCACGCGTGGTGTCCGTGGCCTCCTCCGGCCATTTCCTCTCCGACATCCGCTGGACGGACCCGCACTTCCACCAGGGCTACGACCGCTGGCTGGCCTACGC
>NZ_JBNNJZ010000821.1:0-2803 GCF_050270335.1 Streptomyces sp. NPDC059900 | reverse complement strand
ACCCTGATCTACACCGTCGGCGCCACCCTGGGCTCCGTCGTCCTCGGCCTGATCGCCGCGCTCGCCCTGCGCACGCCCTTCCGCGGGCGCGGCCTGCTGCGCGGCGTGATGCTCCTGCCCTACGTCGCACCCGTCGTCGCCGTCGCCTTCGTCTGGGAGGTGGCCCTCAGCCCCCAATACGGCATCGTCAACGAATGGGGCCGCTCCCTGTTCGGCTGGGACGACCCCATCGCGTTCCTCTCCACCCGCGAGTACGAAGTCAGCCTGCTCGGCGCGCACTTCGACATCCCCCTGGCGCTGCTCACCGTCATCGCCTTCGAGACCTGGCGCTACTTCCCCTTCGCCTTCCTCTTCATCCTCGCCCGGCTCCAGGCCGTGCCCAGCGGCCTGGAGGAAGCCGCCAAGGTCGACGGCGCCACACCCCTGCAACGCTTCCGGCACATCCTGCTGCCGCAACTGATGCCCGTCATGGCCCTGCTGTGCGTCCTGCGCTTCATCATGACGTTCAACAAGTTCGACGACGTCTACCTGCTCACCAACGGCGGAGCGGGCACCGAGGTCGCCGCGGTGCGGGTCTACGACTTCCTCACCTCGCGCTACGACGTCGGCGCCGCAGCCGCCCAGGCCCTGGTCCTTGCCGCCGTCCTCATGGTGCTGCTCGGCCTGTACTTCAAGTTCTTCGGCAAGAAGGTCCAGGAGGAGTCGTGATGTCGCCGCTTTCCATGACACGCACCCAGTTCGAGGAGCGCCTCTTCGGCGTCCTGCGGTGGGTCGTCATCGCCTTCCTCGCGGTGATCACGATCGTGCCCTTCTACTACATGGTGCTCCTGTCGGTGAAGTCCATCGACTCCCTGCTGCTCGATCCCGGCTCCCTGTGGGTCTCCGCGAAGGAGTTCACCCTCAGCACCTACGAGAACGTCATGAAGCCCCAGTCCGAAGGCGGACAGGGATTCCTGAAGCTGCTGCTCAACTCGGCGCTCGTCTCGCTCGGCACGGTCGCCCTCACCCTCGTCGCCGCCGTGCCCGGCGCCTACGCCATCAGCCGCCTGAAGTTCTTCGGCAACCGCCAGATCAGCGCGATGTTCCTCGCGGTCTACATGTTCCCGGCGACGCTGCTCGCCGTCCCTCTCTTCGTGATGTTCGCGAAGCTCGGGCTGTCCTCCAGCCTGGCGGGCCTGGCCATCGTGTACGTGGCGCAGACCGTGCCCGTCTCGATCTACATGCTGAAGAACTACTTCGTGACCATCCCGTACTCCATCGAGGAAGCCGCCGCCCTCGACGGCTGCTCGCGGCTGCAGGCCCTGCGCAAGGTGATCCTGCCGCTGGCCGTGCCGTCCCTGATGGCAACCGGGCTGTACGTGTTCATGATCGCGTGGAACGAGTTCCTCTTCGCCCTGCTCTTCCTCGCGGCCGACCCCGACAAGTGGACGGTCTCCCTTGGCCTTGCCCAACTGTCCAACGGCATCGAGGTCTCCAAGACCGTGCTCATGGCCGGGTCCGTGGTCCTGACCATCCCCGTGATACTTCTGTTCTTCGCCGCGGAACGCCTGTTGACCGAGGGCCTGACCAGCGGTGCCGACAAGAGTTGACGGGTACGGAATCCCGTGGTCCCGCGAGAATCCAGAGACGGGGAAATGATGCCGGCGAACCAAGCGAGCCCGGGCCACCTGCTGCAGCTCATCCGCAGCGGGGAGGCCACCACACGCAGCGAACTCCTGCGCGCCACCGGTCTGTCACGATCGACCGTCGGCCTGCGCCTCGACCAGCTCTTCGGCGCGGGCTGGCTGCGCGACAGCGCCGGCTCCTCCACCGGCGGACGGCCATCGGCCCTCCTGGAGTTCGACGCCTCGCACGCGGTGGTCCTGGCCGTCGACCTGGAGACCCGGCACGCGCGGGCCGCCGTCCTCGACCTGGCCGGTGACGTGCTGGCCGAGACCTCAGGCCCTGTCCTGGTCACCGACGGTCCCGCCAAGGTCATCGACACGCTGGCCGGCTGGTTCGTGCCCCTGCTCGCCGAAGCCGGGGTCGGGCCCGGCAAGGTGGCGGGGATCGGCATGTCCGTGCCCGGCCCCGTCGACTTCGACCTCGGCCAGGTCATCCAGCCGCCGATCATGCCGGGCTGGGACCGCTTCCCCATCCGGGACCAGATGCAGGCGGCGTACGCGGAGCAGGTCGGCCGCTCGCTGGAATCCGGCCCGGTGCCCGTCCTGGTCGACAACGACGCCAACCTCATGGCGTACGCCGAGCACCGCGCGGGCCACCCGGACTGCGCGGCGTTCCTGCTCATCAAGGCATCGACCGGTATCGGCGCCGGAATGGTCGTCGGCGACGAGGTCTACCGCGGCATCGACGGCGGCGCCGGCGACATCGGCCACATCCGCCTGCACGACCGGCCCGACGCGCTGTGCATGTGCGGCTCCTACGGCTGCCTCGCCGCGGTCGCCAGCGGCCGCGCCCTGGCCGGACAGCTCTCCGCGCTCGGCATTCCCACCACGTCCGGCTCGGGCGTGCACCAGCATCTGGCCGACGGCCAGCCCGACGCCATCCGCCTGGCCAGGGAGGCGGGCCAGCGCGTCGGGGAGGTCCTTGCCACCGTGGTCACCCTGCTCAACCCCGGCGTCCTGATGCTTGCCGGCGACCTCGCCGGAGCCCCCTTCATGACCGGCGTGCGCGAACTCCTCTACCAGCGCGCCATGCCCCGCACCACCGCCAACCTGAACGTGGTCACTGCGCAACTGGGCGACCGGGCAGGCCTGATGGGCGCGGGCGAGATGGTCGTGGAACACCTCTACTCGCCGGATCG
>NZ_JBNNJZ010000820.1:0-2804 GCF_050270335.1 Streptomyces sp. NPDC059900 | reverse complement strand
GCGCACCGGCCGTTACTGGCGGCTCAATGCCACAGCCGCCCTGGTACTGCGGACTCTGGAGGAAGGCGGCATGCCAGAGCAGGCAGCGGCCGAGCTGGCCGCGCGCCACCCGGCAGCCGCCGACCGCGCCCGCGACGACGTCGAGGCACTGCTGCGCACACTGCGCGAAGCCGACGCCCTGACCACGCGTTGAACACTGCTCCTGCTCCTGTTCTCGTTCCCGCTCCTCCGGCTGCCCTACGCCCCTGACAGTGACAGCGCCACTCCGTATCGGTCCGGCCCGAAGGGACGACCCCCATGAGCCATGACGTGACCCTCGCCGCCCGCGAGCCGCTGCCGCTGTCGCGGCGGCCGGCCGCCTGGCTCGCCGTCGCCGCTGCCCGGCTGCTGGCCACCCGCTCCCCGCACACGATCGGCCGCGTGCTGCGCCGGCTGCGGACGGGCGCCACCCCGGCCACGGCCTCGCAGGCACAGGCAGCCCGCGCCGCCGTCGTCACGGTCAGCCGCCGCTGCGCCACCAACACGGGATGCTTGCAACGCTCCCTGGCCGCCACCCTGCTGTGCCGGTTGCGCGGGGTGTGGCCGACCTGGTGCACCGGGGTGCGCACCCAGCCCTTCTCCGCGCATGCCTGGATCGCCGTGGAGGGCACGCCCGTCGCGGAGCAGCAGACTGCCGACTACTACACCCCGGTGCTGACCGTCCCGCCCGCAACGCGCCCCTGACGGCCCCCGCCCCAGCTAGGCGGCAGCCTCGCTCCACAGGTCGGTGCTGTGGGCACCGACGAGGGCGTTGATACGCGTGAGTACGTCGGCGGCCGGCTGCGGGGCGAGTCGGCGTCCGTCGCGCAGCCGCACGGCAACGTGATCGTCCGCGGCCTCCTTGGCGCCGATGACGGCCTGGTAGGGGACCAGGCGGGCCTCTCGGATACGGGCGCCCAGGGTGCCGCGCTCCGGTCCCGCGATCTCGGCGCGCAGCCCCAGGTCCGCACAGCGCCGGGCGAGAGCTGCGGCGTTGGGCAGTTCGGCGGCGGAGACGGGCAGGATCGCCACTTGGGTGGGGGCGAGCCAGGCGGGGAAGGCGCCGCCGTGCTGTTCGATGAGATGGGCCACGGCTCGCTCCACGCTGCCGATGATGCTGCGGTGCACCATGACGGGGCGGTGTCTGGCGCCGTCGGCGCCGATGTAGTGCAGGTCGAACTGTTCGGGCTGGTGGAAGTCGACCTGGACGGTGGACAGGGTGGACTCCCGGCCGGCGCCGTCGGCGACCTGCACGTCGATCTTGGGGCCGTAGAAGGCGGCCTCGCCCTCGGCCGCCTCGTACGGCAGGCCGGAGCGGTCCAGGACGTCGGCCAGCAGGGCGGTGGACCGCTGCCACTTGTCGGGCGCGGCGACGTACTTGCCACCGGGGCCCGGCAGGGAGAGCCGGTAGCGGGCCGGGGTGATGCCGAGCGCCTCATAGGCCCGGCGGATCATCTCCAGTGCGGCCCGCGCCTCCTCGGCGACCTGGTCCAGGGTGCAGAAGATGTGGGCGTCGTTGAGCTGGATGGCCCGGACCCGGCTCAGTCCGCCGAGCACGCCCGACAGCTCCGAGCGGTACATGCCGCCCAACTCGGCCATCCGCAGGGGCAGCTCGCGATAGCTGTGGGAGCGGGAGCGGTAGATCACCGCGTGGTGCGGGCACAGGCTGGGCCGCAGCAGGACCTGCTCGGCGCCGAGGGCCATCGGCGGGAACATGTCGTCGCCGTAGTGCTCCCCGTGCCCGGAGATCTCGTACAGCTCCCGCTTGCCGAGGATCGGTGAGTACACGTGGCGGTACCCGGCCCGCTGCTCCGCGGCGCGGATGTACTCCTCCAGGGTGTGCCGTACGGTCGCGCCGTCGGGCAGCCAGTACGGAAGGCCCGCGCCGATCAGCGGATCGGTGTCGAACAGGTCCAGTTCACGGCCGAGTTTGCGGTGGTCATGCATGGCGGTCTCCTCGCGGATATCGGGCGAGTGACCGCAAGACGAAGCCCCGGGGCACTCGCCCCGGGGCTTCGACTCAGACAGCTGTCAGCGCGCCGGGACACTCTCCGGCGTCGTCGTCACAGCAGCGCGCTTCATGCCGCCGACGATAGCGGGACGCGGCGAGGTCCGCACGGTCTTTTCCTCGCCGCCGCTACCTGTTGAGGCCATCGGTGTACTGCTCGTCGGTGACCGGTTCGAGCCAGGTGGTTCCGTCGCCCTCGGCGTCGCCGACGACCATGGCGATGTGGGCCATGAGCGTGGTGTCGGTGGCGCCGTGCCAGTGCTCCTCGCCGGGCGGGCACTTGACGGTCTGTCCGGCGCCGACGCGGATGACGTGGCCCTCGCGGGTGCCGACCAGGCCGGTCCCGTCGGTGATGTAGAGGGTCTGGCCGTTGGCGTGGGAGTGCCAGTTGGTGCGGGCGCCCGGCGTGAAGCGGACCAGGGCGGCGGCGAGACGGGCGGGTTCCGCGGGAGATTCGATCATGTTGAGGTAGACGTCGCCCGTGAAGCGATCGGCGGGGGTCTTCACCGTGGGGGAGTAGGTGATGTGTTCCATCTGTCTCCTTCGTGGGTACCCCCGCCTTGAGGCGGGGTGGTGAAACGAAGCTCCCGCGTGAGCGGGGCAGCAAGCGGCGGTTTGCCGCTGGGCGGACCGCCGTTGTCGGTGACCCGCACTAGAGTTGTCAGCGGCGTTGGAGGGGGTGGTCGCGGTGATACGCGCCTACAAGTTTCTGCTGCGCCCTACCGTGCGGCAGGCTCAATCCCTGGGCGAGATGCTGGCCGATCACTGCTCCCTCTAC
>NZ_JBNNJZ010000819.1:0-2804 GCF_050270335.1 Streptomyces sp. NPDC059900 | reverse complement strand
CAGCTGTCATCCCGCCAAAGGGAGGCACCGCCACCACTGTGGTGAGCGATGCCCGGGGCCGTACGACCGAACGGCTGCAGTACACCGACACCGAGCGCACCAAGGCGCAGAAGACCTTCTACGAGTACGGCAAGTTCGACGAGCCGGAGAAGGTCACCGACCCGGCCGGCAATACCTGGACGTATGCCTTCGATGCCCGCGGGCAGCAGGTCGAAGCCGACGACCCGGACAAGGGTCTGACCAAGACGGTCTACGACAAGCTCGGCCAGGCCATCTCCACCACGGACGAGCGCGGCATCACCCTGACCACCGACTACGACACGCTGGGCCGGAAGATCGAACTGGCCAAGGGCGGAACGCTCCTGTCGAAGTGGACCTACGACACCGTCGCCAAGGGCCAGCCCACCGCCAGCATCCGCTATATCGATGGCAAGGAGTACCGCTCGGCCACCGACTCCTATGACGACCTCTACCAGCCGAAGTCCAGCACCACCACGATCCCCGAGAGTGCGGGAGTGCTGGCCGGCACCTACACCTGGACGTTCGGCTACAACACGTACACCGGCCAGCAGGAGTGGATCAAGCATCCGGCGGTCGGCAACCTTCCCAGCGAGCGCCAGACCACCGTCTACGGTGAGGGCAACCTCCCGCAGAAGACCACCGCCGGCTCCATCACGCTGGTCAACGCAACCTCCCACGACGTGTTCGCACGCCCAGTGCGCACCGAGTTCGGCACGCTCGGCAAGAAGGTCTACAAGAGCCAGGTCTATGACGAACACACCGGCCGCATGACCCGCCAGACCACCGACCGCGACACCGCCCCCCAGCGCATCGACGACACCAGCTATGCCTACGACCCGGCGGGCAACGTCACCGGCATCACCACCGCCAGCGGTCAGGACGAGACCAAGTCCACTGATCGGCAGTGCTTCACCAACGACGCCCTGGGCCAGCTCACCGCAGCCTGGACCGCCAAGACCGACTGCAGCAGCGCGCCTTCGGCGGGCACGGTCGGCGGCCCGGACGCCTACTGGCAGTCCTATGAATACGACGCCATCGGCAACCGCACCCAGCAGACGGACAGGCTGACCGAAGCCACCACCACCTACACCCAGCCCGAGCCCAAGACCGGGCTGCCGCACGCCGTGCAGGAAGCCACCGTCAAGGGCGGCCCCGACGACGGCCAGAAGAGCTCCTTCGACTACGACGAGGCCGGCAACACCAAAAAGCGCACCATCGGTGACCGCACCCAGGACCTCACCTGGGACGACGAGGGACACCTCGCCACGCTCACCGAGGCCGGCAAAACCACCAGCTACCTCTACGACGCCGCCGGCGACCGCATGATCGCCAAGGACCCGGACGGCAGCCAGACCCTCACCCTGCCCGGTGACAACGAATTGAAGATCACCAAAGCCGGCGCCAAGGAAGCCACCCGCTACTACACCCACGAGGGCCAGACCGTCGCCGTCCGCACCAGCAAAGGCTTCTCCTACCTCCTCTCCGACCACCAAGGCACCTCCATGGCAGCCGTGGCCATGACCACCCTGGCCGTCACCCGCCGCAAACAACTGCCCTTCGGCCAGACCCGCTCCAAGAACGCCGAAACCCTCCCCGGCACCCGCGGCTTCGTCGGCGGCACCGACGACCCCACCGGCCTGGTACATCTCGGCGCACGTGAATACGACCCGGTCCTGGGCCGCTTCCTGTCCGTCGACCCGGTCATCGACGTCGACGACCCCGCCCAGATGAACGCCTACTCCTACGCCCACAACAGCCCGCTCACCAAGTCCGACTCCGACGGCCTGCGCCCCATGGGCCCCACCGACCACGGCAAGTCCGGCGACGCCGCCTGGGGAGCCAACCGGGGTATGTACGCCGGCTATAACTACCGCAACGGCAAATGGGTCTGGAAGCAGACCCCCCGCAAGGGCAAGGTCTTCCGTCAGCGCTACACCGCCTACCGCGCCAACCCCTCCCACTACATGATCGACGACAAGTACGCCCGCGCCGAGGTCCGCGCCTCAGCCATCGCCCGCGCCAAAGCCCAGGCCAAGGCCCGCGCCGAAGCAAAGCGGAAAGCCGAAGCCCAACGTCGTAAGAAGGACGGCATCTTCGGAAAGATCGCGCGCGGCATCGCGAGCGGGGTGAAGATGGGTCAGGGGCAAACAACTCCGCTTGGAAAAGCTGTAGCAATTGCTGCAGAAGTTGGGTTCGAATTGGGCGACTACAACAACTCGACAGGCGTGTGCGGCAGCGCATCGGGAGGACTCGGAATCGGCGGGGGTGGAGAGTTTTGCCTGATAGCGGTGCGGGGCAAGGACGGCAAGCGCAGGTATGGCTGGTCGAGATCCATGGACTGGGGCAGCGAAGGCTTTAAGCTGGGCGGATCGGTGAATTTCGGTGTCATGCGGAGCAACGCTGACGATATATCGCAGTTCGCTGGCATGGGGCATGACGCCGGCGGATCCGCCAACTTTGGCCCAGGCTTGTACGGGAACCATGAAACAGCCATAGGGACACGGAACAGCAGCGGAAAGCAGGTTAGTTCTATCGAGTACGGGTCCGGCTGGGGATTGGGGCTGGATGCGTACAACGGGTTCAACCGCACCTGGAGTGGTTGGTTCTAGTCACCAGCACTCAGAGTCGGGGAGGAAGGTATGATCCTCCCCGACTCGTCCCTCATTTACTGGAGTTACCGTGCTTGAGCTGTCCCAATCCGCCAGTGACGCCAGCAGCGGCATATGGATGCTCTATTGCGGGGCTGCATTGATCATCCTCATGGGCTTCCTGTTCTTGGTGAA
>NZ_JBNNJZ010000818.1:0-2807 GCF_050270335.1 Streptomyces sp. NPDC059900 | reverse complement strand
ACGCATCAGCCCCACCGTCGGCAGGACCTGCGGAGTTCTCAAGTCCGCATCTCTACACCACTACGTGGGACGCGACCGGGCGTGGCGTCGTACCTGCCCGACGATCCAGGGCAGGACCGCGTGCAGGACGGCAGTCGTGCTGTGGACAGATGCACCAGATGCAAACGGGCACAGCGGTGAAACCCGCCCTGCGGGCCGGTCGTTACAAGCAGGACAAGGGATGAGAGGAGACCGTCATGCCCGCATCGCAACCCGTAGGCGAGCTGGATGCCCGCTACAGCTCAGCGACCAACCCGCGCCCGGGGGCCGCGGCAGTCACGGCTGTCGAATGGGCCGAGGCCCGTCGACAGCTGGAGGAGGCGAAGAACCTCGCCCGGGACCCGCACTGCGCGCTCACCACTGGGCGCAATCACCTCGCAGAGGGGCTTGACCTCATCGTGGAGGGCATGGCGAAACGGGTCACGGACCCGGCGGTGCTGGATGAGGTTATCGCCGCGCACGAGGCGAAGTACGGGGACCACATGACCTCGCCGGAGGGCACGTTCTTCGGGATGGGGGAGGGGATGCGCAAGGGGAGCGTGGTGGCCTTCGCGGTGGCCCCGGACACGGCCTACGGCTTCGGCAGGGACGACGGGGTTTTCAGCCACACGCGCTGGACTTTCTGAGCCCTTGGAGATCTCCCGGCCGCGAGGGCGGACGGCACGCTGGGGGCCGCGAACCAGCGAGTCCGCCGTCGCGTTGGGCTGCGTGCGTCTCGTCGGGGGGAGGGCTTGGCGTCCACGGTCGTGGTCGTCCCCCCTGGCCGTGGCGTACAAGTTGGGAGAACACGGTGGGCAACGCCCTGGGGTGGGGCCGGGTGTGGTGGTGTCCGCGGAGTCCGGCACGGCCTGGCCGTGAGCAGTTCAGCGGCCGAACCACGGACGTCGGCGGCCGGGGGTGTTGCGCAAGGTGCGTCGTGCCTGGCGGGTGAAGCGCGAACGCAGGCTGTGGATGCGTTCGCTGAGGGGGTCGGTGTATCCGGAGTCGATGGGGGCGGTCCTGGCCACGGCATCGAGCATCTGCAGTGCACGCTCCGGGTCGCCGGCTTCGCCGACGCTGTGGGCGTGGGAAACGGCCGCCCCGGGCTCCAGGGCGGCCCTGGGCACGGTGTTCAGGCGCGGGAGCAGCGCATCGTAGAACCTTGCGGCGGCCTCGAAGTCCTTTTGGTGGTAGGCGTCTTCGGCGAGCAGCCGCAGTACGTCCCGGCGTGCCTGGTCGCGCTCGTCCAGGCCCTGGAGCAGGTCCGCGAGCAGCGGCTCGAGGAGGGCCCGGCGCCGGGCCGCCAGCGAATCGGTGACCGGATGCGAGGCGCGTATCGCAAATCCGCCGGTGAACTCGCGCAGCCGGGCGTGGGCGAGGTCGATCCGCCCGTGGAGGGTGACGGCGTCGTAGGGGCCCCGGATCCGCCCCGACTGCTCGACCAGGGCTTCGAGTTCCGCAAGCAGCGGCCGTGGGTTGGCTCTGCCCTGGTGCGCCAGGTATCCGAGATACGTCAGCCGGGCCTCGATGGTCCGTGGGTCCCCGGGTCCGAAGACCCGCAGCAGCTTGGCGTGGATCTGCTCCAGGGCCGGATCGTGCGGATCCGACGCGAATGTGTGCAGGGCCCGCCGCAGGCCCGCCTCGGCGGTGAGCGGGTCGTCGGGTCCCAGTTCGCGGGCCGCCTCGGGGATGAGCTCGTCGAGCAGGCCCAGGTACTCCCGGGAGTCGCCGTCGGCCGGCAGCGCCGTGATCTGGTCCAGCCGGCGGCGCAGCCGGGCCCGTACGGGGTCCACCCGGTGGTCGGGAACGGTGGGCGGGTGGGGAGCGGGGTCCGGGGCGGGGAGGACGGGGTGCGGGGCGCCGGGCGCTTGGACCGCGAGGCTTTCCAGTTGCCGGGCCACCGCGCGGGCGTCGGCCGGCCGCCTGGCGGGATCTTTTGCCAGCAGGTCCAGGACGAGCCGGTCGGCGGCCGGGGGCAGCTCCGGCCTGAAAGACCTCGGCGGCGGGGGCGTCATGCCCTGGTGCTGCCCCATCAGCTCGTACATGTCCTGGCCCGGGAACGGGGGCCGTCCCGTCCACAGTTCCATCAGCAGGCAGCCCAGGGCGTAGAGGTCCGAGCGCGCGTCGAGGGGGCCGCCCTGCCATCGCTCCGGTGCCATGTACGGCATGGAGCCGATGATCGCGTTCTGTCCGGTGAGCGCGGTGAGCGAGTCCTGGCGCTTGGCGATGCCGAAGTCCAGGACCTTCACGGTGGCCTGTGCGGTGACGACCACGTTGGCCGGTTTGATGTCGCGGTGCACGATCCCCGCATCGTGGGCAGCAGCCAGCGCCGCACAGATCTGCAGGGCCCAGCCGATGCTCACCTCGAAGGGCGGAAGACCGCGGGCGATGAGGCCGGCCAGGTCCGTGCCGGGCACCAGCTCCATCACCAGGTAGACCAACGGCGCACCGTCCCAGTCGACTTGGCCGAAGTCATGGACGGTGGCGATGTTGGGATGCGCGAGACTCCCGGCGAGTTCTGCTTCCCGTACGAAACGCAGCGCGGCCTGCGGGGTGTCCGGCCGCCCCGTCTTCACTGCGACGCTGCGGTTGATGCGGGTGTCGTGCGCCTGCCACACCGATCCGAACCCGCCTTGCCCCAGCAGCGAGTCGAGCCCGTACCGGCCGTCGAGAAGGTCCCCCACCCCAACCATGCCGCCTCCGCCCAGTCGGGGAACCCTGGCTGCATCGTGCCAGAATCCGCACGGCCACGAGACAAAACCGGCAGCGAAGTCCACGCCCGTACCGCT
>NZ_JBNNJZ010000817.1:0-2810 GCF_050270335.1 Streptomyces sp. NPDC059900 | reverse complement strand
CCTCCACCACCCCAGCACCCCGAACACCCCCACCAACCCCAGGCGCCCCCGCCAGCCCAGGCGTCCCCGACAGCCCACGCGCCCCGGCCAGCACCCTCACCTCCCCCTCACTGGGCAACAACACCTCCACCCCCTGCACCGCCGCCAGAAACCGCTCCGCCCCGAACCCCGCAAGGAACCCCGCCGACGCCGGATCCACACTCACCGGCACACCACGCGCGCGTGCCGCCGCCAGCGCCGCTGCCGCCGCGCCCCGGCTCGGGCCCGCGAAGAACAAGTAGCCCGACAGGTGCAGCCACCCCACCCCGTCGAGGAGATCCGGTGACCAGTCCGCCTCCGACAGGCGCAGCGACGCCCCGCCGTCCGACAGAAACGTCCGCTCGGCCAACCCACCCGCACTCCCGGCGCCACGCGAACCCCCGCCACCCGCACCCCCGGCGCCACCCGCACCCCCGTCCACCAGGCATATCACCGTCCCCGTAGGCGCCTCGGAGTCGACGACGAGCCGCGGACGTACCCCCGCCCGCCTAAGCGCCTCCTCGTGCCACGCCGCAGAGTCCGCCCCCACCCGCCCCAGCAGCCGCACGTCACCGCACCCCCGGGAAGCCGCCCAGCACGCCACATTGGCGCCCGCGCCACCCGGCAGCGTACGGATCGCCGCGGCCGTGTCCGTGCCCGGAGCGAGCGGCGCACCATGCCGCGCGACGATGTCCGTGACGACGTCACCGACGACCAGCAGCGCCCCGCCCCGCCGCGACGTCACCGCCCGGCCCGGGCCACGGCGATCCGCCCCGCGAGCCGGACGTTGCCCCGCACCGCGGCGAGATTGGCGCTCAGCGAAGCACCGTCGGTGCGCCGCACCAGCTGGTCCAGAAGGAAGGGAGTGACCGCCTGCCCGGTGATGCCCCGCTCGGCGCACGCCTCCAACGCCTCTGCGAGCACGCGCGCGTGCAGCGCGGGATCGAGCTGCTCGGACTCCGGCACGGGGTTCGCCACGAGCAGCGCGGACTCCGGACCGCCGACCGAGTCCTGCGCCCGCATCACCGCGGCGACCTCGGCGGGAGTACGCAGCGTCCAGTCCACCGGATGCCCGGAGTCGGTGAGGTAGAAGCCGGGGAAGCGGTCCGTCCCGTACCCCGCCACCGCGACGCCCAGCGTCTCCAGGCGCTGCAACGTCGCCGCCACGTCCAGGATCGACTTCACGCCCGCGCAGACGACCGTGATGCGCGTCCGGGCGAGCAGCCCCAGGTCGGCGGACTCGTCCTGGGTCACCGTCCACTCCCGGTGCACCCCTCCGAGCCCGCCGGTGGCGAACACCCGCACGCCCGCCCGGGCGGCGAGCAGTGCCGTCGCCGACACGGTCGTCGCCCCGCTCGCCCCCGTGGCGACCGCGAGCGCAAGGTCGCGGTGGCCCAGCTTGCGTATGCCGTCCTCGTTCGCGACCCGCTCCAACTGATCCTTGTGCAGGCCGACATGGGGACACCCGTCCAGGACGGCGATGGTCGCGGGCACGGCCCCCTCGTCCCGTACGACCTCCTCGAGCTCGCGCGCCACCTGGAGATTGCGCGGGCGCGGCAGCCCGTGCGCGATGATCGTGGACTCCAGGGCGACCACGGGCCGCCCGTCCGCCACAGCCGCCTGTACCTCGTCGGACACCACCAAGTCGGGCACCACCAACACGGGCCTGCCTCCTGCCAGTCGGGCCAGTCGGGTCTCTCCTCATCCCTGGCGGTCGCCGCGCCCCGCCAAACCCTTGCGACGCCGGGGGCGGGACAGCAGCCTGAGGGCATGACGGACAACACGGCACGTCTCGACCACGTCGTCCTGTGGGTACAGGACCCCGCCGCGGCAGCCGACTTCTACGAGAAGGTGCTCGGCCTCGAACCCCTGCGCGTCGCCGAGTTCACGGCGGGCAAGGTCTCCTTCCCCTCCGTACGGCTCAACGAGGAGACCATCTTCGACCTCGCCCCGCTGACGCTCGCCGAGCGCATGCGCATGGTCCCGGGCGCGGACAAGAGCGCCGGCCACCCGGTCAACCACGTCTGCCTGGCCCTGCCGGAAACCGCCTTCGATGGGCTGCGTGCCCGTCTGGAGGAGCGCGGGACGCCGGTGTCGGACATCTCGGAAGGCGCGTTCGGCGCCCGGGGCGCGGCCCGCCGCAGCTTCTACTTCCGCGACCCGGACGGGAACATCTTCGAGGCACGGCACTACGGAGAGGAGTGAGAGGCAAGGAGTGAGAGGCCAGGAGCGAGAGGCAAGAGGTGAAGGGCAAGAAGTCAGAGGCAAGAGAAGAGGCCGCCCCCTTCCCGGGCCCGTCTTCCGAAGCCCTCTTCCCGAGCCCCCCGCCGGAGGCCCGCGCGGCCCCCGGCTAGGGTGACCCGCCATGACCACGAATGATCAAGCCGTCGCGCCCTCCTTCGCCGTGCACATTCCGGACGCCGTCCTGGAGGCCGAGCCGCTGGACCCCGGGCAGATCGTCTCCGGCACCCCGGAGGTCACCGGCAAGGTCCTGTGGGAGTCGGCCGACGGCAAGCAGCTGCGCGGCATCTGGCAGATCACGCCCGGCGTGGTCACCGACACCGAGGCCAACGAGCTCTTCGTGGTCGTCAGCGGCCGCGCCACCATCGAGGTCGAGGGCGGCGACGTGATCGAGGTCGGACCCGGTGACGCTGCGGTCCTGCGGGAGGGCGACCGTACGACGTGGACCGTGCACGAGACGCTGCGCAAGGCGTACCACATCACGCTCCCCTGACCGGGTCCGCGACCGCCGTGCCGGGCGCGATCACCGCCACGGCGGCGAACACCGGCAC
>NZ_JBNNJZ010000816.1:0-2824 GCF_050270335.1 Streptomyces sp. NPDC059900 | reverse complement strand
CTCATACGCCCTGGTTCTCGGCTCCGGAACGCCGCCCGGCCGGGAAGCAGACCCCACGGCCGGCCATGACCCATATATGTGACGGCCGTATGAGAAATAGGCGTGACGCGCTCTGAGGGTTTCTTATGCGACGCCCGGAACGGAATTATTCACCGAACAGAGCCGACCACACCGTGCTACTGTCGCCCTTAGTTGCAGTTGTGGTTCCCAAAAAACTTCAAGTGCCTTCACCTCCTTTACCGGCAGGTGCGAGCACTTTTGTATTTCCGGTCATTACCGGCGGGGCGATCATCGCGGCGACACGGAGTTCGCACAATGCGAGCTCCGGGCACTGCCCCTAAGGAGATCAGACATGGCCAATGGCACCGTGAAGTGGTTCAACTCGGAAAAGGGCTTCGGCTTCATCGAGCAGGACGGCGGCGGCCCCGACGTCTTCGCCCACTACTCGAACATTGCCGCCCAGGGCTTCCGTGAGCTCCAGGAAGGCCAGAAGGTGAACTTCGACATCGCCCAGGGCCAGAAGGGCCCCACGGCCGAGAACATCGTTCCCGCCTGACGCTCACGCGCACTTCGCAGCTGGGGCCCGCACCTTGGGTGCGGGCCCCGACTCGTGCATTTAATGCACCCTCCAGGGCCACGGATCTTCTTTGCGAACACCCTGACTTCGTCACCGGATTTCGCTTGTCCGCCGTGCCCCCGGCCGGAACGTATCTCGTTCCCGCGCATCCGCCCGCAGAACATGTGCCGCCGGCCGATTCGCTGCACGCATCCCCCGGCCCGTTCTCGCGATTCTCCGTGCCGTGCTCTCGCGCTTACGCTGCGGAAATTCCTTGGTACGTGCCGCATCAAGGAAGGTTCCGCATGAACCGCACACGCATGAACGACCACTCCTCCCGCGCCCGCCACGGCGCGTCGTCCCGCGGACGCTCCGGCACCCCGGGCGGCCACGGGCGCCGGCCGTCCGCACCGCAGGGCGAGTTCGCCCTGCCCGTCACGGTCACCCCGGCCCTTCCGGCCGTCGAGGCGTTCGCCGACCTCGCGATGCCGGCACCGCTGCTGGCCGCGCTGGGCGGCGAGGGCATGACCGTGCCGTTCCCGATCCAGGGGGCGACTCTGCCCAACTCCCTCGCGGGCCGCGACGTACTGGGCCGTGGCCGCACCGGTTCGGGCAAGACCCTCGCCTTCGGACTCGCCCTCCTCGCCCGTACGGATGGCCGGCGCGCCGAGCCGCGCCAGCCGCTCGCCCTGGTCCTCGTCCCCACCAGGGAACTGGCCCAGCAGGTCACCGACGCGCTCACTCCGTACGCCCGCGCCCTGCGGCTGAAGCTCGCCACCGTGGTCGGCGGCATGTCGATCGGCAGGCAGGCCCATGCGCTGCGCGCGGGCGCCGAAGTCGTCGTCGCCACGCCCGGCCGGCTCAAGGACCTCATCGACCGCGGCGACTGCCGGCTGGACCAGGTCGGCATCACCGTCCTCGACGAAGCCGACCAGATGGCCGACATGGGCTTCATGCCCCAGGTCACCGCGCTGCTCGACCAGGTGCGCCCCGAGGGCCAGCGCATGCTGTTCTCCGCCACGCTCGACCGCAACGTCGACCTGCTGGTCCGCCGCTACCTCAGTGACCCGGTGGTCCACTCCGTCGACCCGTCGGCGGGCGCGGTCACCACGATGGAGCACCACGTGCTGCACGTGCACGGCGCGGACAAGCACCGCACGACCACCGAGATCGCGGCCCGCGACGGCCGGGTGATCATGTTCCTGGACACCAAGCACGGCGTCGACCGGCTGACCGAACACCTCCTGAGCAGCGGCGTGCGCGCCGCCGCCCTGCACGGCGGGAAGTCCCAGCCGCAGCGCACGCGGACCCTGACCCACTTCAAGACCGGTCATGTGACGGTCCTCGTGGCGACCAATGTCGCCGCACGCGGAATCCACGTCGACAACCTCGACCTGGTCGTGAACGTCGACCCGCCGACCGACCCCAAGGACTACCTCCACCGCGGCGGCCGTACCGCCCGCGCCGGTGAGTCCGGCAGCGTCGTCACTCTGGTGACGCCGGGCCAGCGGCGCGACATGAGCCGTCTGATGGCCGCCGCGGGCATCACCCCGCAGACCGCTCAGGTGCGCTCCGGCGACGAGGAGCTGAGCCGCATCACCGGGGCACAGGCCCCTTCGGGTGTCCCGGTCACCATCACCGCGCCGGCCGCGGAGCGCCCCCGGCGCGGCAACTCCTCCCCTTCACGGGGCCGTCGCAGCCGCAGCGCACAGGACCGGCGCACCGACCGGGCTCCGCGCCGCGCGGCCAGGGGCCCGTCCGCCGCAGGCTCTGCGGCCTAGGTGTGCCGGAACGGCACACCTGGAGCCCGTACGACCGTCAGGCCCACCCACACCCTCCCCGCCTGTGAGGCACCATGCGCTGCGTCATCGCCCGTTTCCCGTTCGACCTCACCAAAGACGGAGTGCTCGACGCGATGAAGGGGGTCAAGCCCGAGCCCGTCACGGGTGACTCCGTCATCATCGGCCGCCGCCATTACCCCATCAAGCAGGTGGGTGCGGTCGTCACACGGCAGGACCGCCGCGACTTCAGTGCCGGGGAGGTCACCCGCGCCATGACACGGCTCGGCTTCACGTGCCGCACCCCTTCCGAGGACGCGGCCCCGAGCGGTCTCACCCCCTTCCAGACGGCGTCGGCGCTGCTCGGCGCCCCCACCCCCGGGTAACACCAAGAAGCAGACGCAGTAAGGGCCCTGCCGGCGCGCGCCGGCAGGGCCCTTACTGCGTCTGCTCCATGCGCCCCCGGTCTCTTATAAACAAATCCGAGCCC
>NZ_JBNNJZ010000815.1:0-2834 GCF_050270335.1 Streptomyces sp. NPDC059900 | reverse complement strand
ATGTGCTGGTGTACGTCGATACGTCGGGGGGAGCGGCTCATGGCGCGGCCTTCCTGCGGGAGAAGATGCGGCGGTGACGGTGCTACGGGGCGGGGACGCCGGGCCCGAAGCGAGCTCGGCTCAGAGGGCAGGGTGAGAGCGGGGCGGCGTATGCCTGGGCGGGATTGCCCCGGCGGCCGGCGGCGGAGGGCCGCGCCCGGCAGCGCGGCAGTCGGCGAATGGGGCAGTGGGCGCAGGCGCCCGGGCCCGGCCCGCCGGGCATGCCGGGGCGCTGATCCGGCGGGGGGAGCGTGACGCCGCGGATACGCCCTCACGCGTTCCCGGCCCGGCCCGCCGGGCAGGCGGGAAGGCGGGGCGCGGTCGGTGCGGCCGTGCCGGTGGTCCGCTTCGTGCGGCAGACCCCTTACTGGGCGGGCCCGCGCGCTGGCCGTGGTCACGGCTCGCTGCCTTCCGTGAGGCGGGCGGCCGCCTCGAACACCAGCCGCGCGTGCAGTTCGAACAGGGCCACCAGGTCGACGGCGTCCTTGTTGATCTCTCGTTGCACGAACAAGCCGTCGGCGCCCGCGATGGCGTAGGTCGCGAGGTTCGCGAGGGCCGGCTCGTCGAGATCGGGGAAGAGCGTCCGGGCTGTTTCGGCGATTTTGGTGCGGGCTGTCTCGCGGACCTGCAGGAAGACGGTGCGCCCCCGCGGCTCGGCGGGTCGGCGTTCCAGGGCGAGCATGAGCCCCAGGCGCAGGAAGTCGGGTGCGTCCACCAGCGACCTGGCCACGGTTCCGGCCATGGCCACGACGCGCTGTAGCGGGGTGCCCGTGTCCTCGCCCGGCAGGACCAGGGCTGTCAGCCAGGTGTCGAAGCTGCGCTCGATCACGGCCGCGATGAGGTCGTCTTTGTCCTTGAAGTGCCAGTAGATGGAGCTGGCGGGCAGCCCGCACTTGGCGCTGACCGCCGCGATCGACGTGCCCTCGTAACCGCGCTCGCCCGCGATCTCAACGGTGGCATCCAGGATGCGCTGGCGGGATTCGACTCCGTTTGCGCGCTTTCTGCGGGTCGGCTGGGGCTGGGTCATGGGTGCTTCCTCCCTGGAACGGCTGCCCTTGACCGTATCCGTCGCTCTGCTTACCGTAGCAGTCATTCCAATTGGAGTGAACGCTACATCAACGTGATGTGGCGGTAGCAGAGACATCACCACAGCGAGGTGCCCACATGAACGACGACGGTGCGCGGAGCAGACCCGCAGACGAGGCCTACGACGTGGCAGTGATCGGGTACGGGCCCACCGGGGTGACCGCGGCCAACCTGCTGGGCGCCGCGGGGCTGAAGGTCGTGGTGATCGAGCGCGACGCACAGATATTCACCCGTGCCCGGGCCATCTCCACCGACGAGGAGGTGGTGCGCATCTGGCAGCGTGTCGGCCTGGCCGAACGGCTGAAGCAGGACATGCTGACCGAGCGCCCCGTCGACTTCGTGGACGCGTCCGGACGCCCCTTCCTCAGCGCCCGGCCGACCCCGCGCGGGCACGGACACCCGCCCCAGATGTTCATCTACCAGCCGGCGCTGGAGCAGGTGCTGCGCGAAGGCGTCGACCGCTACCCGAACGTCGACATCCTCCTGGAGCATGAGTGCCTGCGGGTCCGCCAGGACCCCGCCGGAGTCGAACTGACCCTGGCCGGCACCCGCGACGACTGCGTCCGGCGGCTGCGCGCCTCCTACGTCATCGCTGCCGACGGCGGCTCCAGCCTCACCCGCGCCCAGCTGAACGTCGGATACGAGGGGCGCACGTACGAGGACCGCTGGGTCGTCATCGACACCAAGATGCTCAAGCCCTGGCCCGACCACGACAAACTGCGCTTCCACTGCGACCCGGCCCGCCCGGCCGTGGACTGCCCCACCCCGCTGGGACACCACCGCTACGAGTTCCCGCTGCTGCCCGGCGACGACGAGGAACACCTGGTCACCGAGGACGCCGTGTACCAACTGATCTCCCGCTACGGGATCGGCCGCGACAGCATCGAGGTCCTGCGGGCCACCGTCTACAGCCACCACGTCCGATTCGCCGCACGCTTCCGCGTCGGCCGGGTCTTCCTCGCGGGCGATGCCGCACACGCCATGCCGCCCTGGATCGGCCAGGGCATGGCCGCCGGAGTCCGGGACGTGGCCAACCTCTGCTGGAAGCTGGAAGCCGTACTCCGCGGCGAACTGCCCGATAGCGTGCTCGACAGCTACGAGAGCGAACGCAAACCCCACGTCATGGAGGTCACCAAACGCGCCGTGTTCGTCGGCCGCATGATCACCGAGCGCCGTGTGGCCCTCACCCGGGTGCGCGACCACGCCCTGCGCGCCCTCGACCGAATGCCCGGCGTCGCCAACTACCTGCAGGACTCCCGGTGGATCCCCGTGGCCCGCTACGACGCAGGCCTCCAGGCCACGCCGCGCACCAAGGCCTGCGGCCACCAGATCCCCCAGCCCCGGGTCCTGGATTCCGGCGGCAACCGCGTGCGCCTGGACGACGCACTGGCCGGCCGGTGGCTGTTGCTGCACGCCCGCACGGCCACCGCGCAACCCGCCTGGGACCGCCTCGGCGTACCGTCGATCACCCTGACCCCCGCCGGCAGCCGCCCGGCCGAAGGCACCCTCGTCGACACCGAGGACGTGCTGCTGGCGTGGATGGGCGAGCACCGCGCGACCACGCTCGCGCTGCGGCCCGACGCCTACGTCTACGCGGACGCCGCGAGGGGCCTGCTCGCGCCACCGCCCCGGGGCTTCGCCCCCCGCGCCCCTGCCCGCCCGGCCACGTCCATCACTCCGTGAGCGCCACCGACCACCCCTAAGGACAC
>NZ_JBNNJZ010000814.1:0-2835 GCF_050270335.1 Streptomyces sp. NPDC059900 | reverse complement strand
GGTGTCCGTCGCGTGCAGTCGCAGGGCGTTCTGAGGATGCCGAGCTCGTCCCCGGGCTATCTGCCTGGGTGCCATCGTGTCGAAGACCTCTGCCACGCCTTCGCCGGCCAGGACCGGGTCGAGCGGTCGACTCCTACCCAGTGCGTTCTCGGCATCCCAGCGGTGCACGAGCGTCTCCAGCGCACGCCGCCGCTGCCAGAAGCCCACCGTGTGCGGCGGATGGAAGGTCCAGGCGCTCGCACTCGGGTCGGTGTCGAGGGCCTTGAGCAGAGTCCCTGAGCTCCCCTCGAACCACCGCAGAAACTCATCGGGATCACGCGGAGCCGAGGTGGGCTCGTGCTTGCCGTGCTGCTCGGTGACCGCGGCCGCCGCCCACAGATTCGAGCTGCCCAGGTGCTCGGCCAAGTCACAGAGCGTCCAATCGCCGCAGTGTTCGACAGGCATAGACAGATCACCATCGAGGCAGGCGCGGAACGCGTCGAGTTCGTTGCTCAGGTGCTGCAGCAGAGATTCCGGGTGCATGACCGGCGAACCTAACCCAGCCCACTGACATCGCGACCCGGGTCCGACCCGTCGACTACTCCGCTGGCGACCAGGGAGCAGAACGCAAGTGCGCGACGCTACGCCGGTCACGGAGCTCTGCGGGTCTGTCAGCCGCCTTGCCCACCGCGACCATGGAGACGATCACCCAGCCCGGGTTCGGGGCCAACTCCTTGGTGATCCCTTCCAGGTCGAAGGCCCGGAATTGGTGCGCAGCGAGTCCCAGGGCCTGGGCCTGGACAGTCATGTGGGCAACGGCCTGGCCGAGGTCGTAGTCCGCGAACTCGGAGTAGGGCAGTTGGGTGTCATCGACGTGTCGGCGCGTCAGTGTGACGACGAGCAGGCTCGCATCCGTCGCCCAGCGGGCCGAGCTCGGTGCAAGGTGAGGGAGCACCCGGTCATATTCCGGCTCACCGGGTCTGCCGATGAAGAAGCCCCACGCCTGGGAGTTCCCTGCCGATGGCGCCCACCGCGCGGCTTCCAGCAGCAGCCCGAGGGCATGGTCGTCGACCACCGCTGACGGATCGAACCGGTAGGGGCTGAAACGCCCGGCAAGCAGTGGGTGTATGCCGCTGGGCGGCTCCTGAGGATGGCGCACGTTCCGCTGCAACCGGCGACCGTGAGTACGTATTCCGGCCGATGCAAGCACAGACACCGGCCACATCAGACCGCCTACCAGAACAAAGATCAACGAAGGAATGCCCACGCATTGATCACGACCCGATACGCGCCCTATTGGATGCGTCAGGAGTCGCTCCAGACCGGGGCATCCGTTCCCCACAGGCCCGGCGGACGTGCCCAGTTCACCGGGCCGCCGTCGTAGGACACCGGCGGCAGTGCGTGCCGCAGACGGCCCATGGGGCTGTCGGTTTCGGCCATCCGGTGTTCGGCGTCGAAGCCCTCGTCCTTGCCGGGAGCGGGTGCCAGGCCGTGGACCAGCCAGTGCGCGGTCTGTGCCAGCGCCAGGCGGATCAGCCGGGTGCCGCCGGTGCGGTGCTGCTCGGTGAGCGCGCGCAGGACACCGGCCGCAAGCAGATAGCCGGTGCCGTGGTCGAGCGCCTGAGCGGGCAGAGTGCCGGGCGAGTCGGGCGAACCCTCCAGCTCGGCGATGCCGGTGGCTACCTGGACCAGGCTGTCAAAGCCGCGCCGCTCGCGCCACGGTCCGTAATGGCCCCACGCGGAGAGCTGGGCGATGACCAGACCCGGACGGCGCTCGGCGAGCGCCTCGGGCGTCAGACCGAATTGTTCCAGCGCGCCCGGCCGGTAGCCGGTGACCACCACGTCTGCCGCATCGAGCAGTTCCCCGAAGCGCCTGCGGTCGGTGTTCTCTCCCAGGTCCAGGGTGGTCGAGCGTTTCCCCATTCCGGTGTCGTTGTGGGCCTCCTGGCTTTCCGGCAGCTGCGGGGCATCGATCCTCAGCACATCAGCGCCGAGCAGCGCAAGCGTCCGGGTGGCGACCGGTCCGGCCAATACCCGGGTCAGATCCAGGACGCGCAGCCCCGCGCACGGCTGCGCCGCATCACCGAGCCTTCGATCCGGGGCATCACCGATGCGCGCCGTCGTCAGCAGTGGCTGCCCTGCAACCATGGCCCCCTGCTGGCTGTCGGCCCAGTCGCGGGGGCCGCGTGCCGCGACGGCCAGACCGCCCGCCGCATACACGCTCTCCTGTACTTCCAGCGCGGTAAGCCCCGCGATCGCCCGGGCCACCGCGTCCTCTGCCTCCTCCTCGGCGCGCTCCGGCACCCCGAGGGCGGCGAGCAACCGGGCCCGGTGGTGTGGGTAGTTGGCGTGCGTGCGAACCCATCCATCAGTTGTCCGCCAGAACCGGGACAGCGGCGAGAACGTCGACCACGCCCGCCCGTCGACCCGCACCAGCCGGTCGCTGAGGAACGCCGTCGCGACTGCTTCGTCATCGACCCGCACCCGGGGCACGGGGCGCCTTGTGCGCAGGGAAGCGAGCTCGGCGGCCGCGAGCGAGCACACCGCGACGGTGGCCCGCGCCAGCTCCATGACGGGCAGCCGCGCCGGCAGCCCTCCGGACGCACCGCCGCAGGACACCCGCTCAAGCAGCGAAGAATCGGCACCCAGTGCCGCCCAGGCCTGCGAGGCCCCCGAGAGGAAGGGAGAATCCATGCCCACACTGTGGCACTGGGTGCCACAGTGTGGGAAGGGGTGCGTCACGGAAGCCGGACTCCCGTCGGCGTACTACGGGGATTCGGCCGCCGGCGCCGCCCGCGCAGGCGGGCGCCCGGTTCGGCTGCCCGCCTGGCGATGACGCGGGAGCAGGTGCGGCAC
>NZ_JBNNJZ010000813.1:0-2838 GCF_050270335.1 Streptomyces sp. NPDC059900 | reverse complement strand
GCCCCACCGTCGGCAGGACCTGCGGAGTTCTCAAGTCCGCATCTCTACACCACTACGTGGGACGCGACCTCTCCCGGCTGCTCCGGGGACCGGAGTTACACCGGGCTGCCCGCCTCGCTGCCCGCGCGGCCCTTGCGTGAGCTAATCTGCCCGCATGCGCGGACAGTTCACCGGCTGGCCGGAGCAGGCCATGGACGTGTTGTGGCAACTCCAGGGCGAACCGGCCCACGCGACCCGCGAGCGCTATCGCGCGGACCGCGAGCGCCTGGTCCGACAGCCCATGATCGACCTGCTCAACGAGGTCGCGGACGCCGACCCCCGCTACCAGGACTTCTCCGTCTGGCACTACCGCACCAACTCCTGGTGGTGGCAGCACCAGAGCGCGGTGATCCGCTTCGGCCGCAAAATCGAGATCAATCTCCGGTTCGATCTGGACGGCCTGCACATCCAGGGCGCCTGGTGGTATCCCGACCCCGGCCAGGTGGACATGTTCCGCAAGGCCGTGGCCGCCGAGGCGAGCGGTCGCGAACTGTCCGCCATCCTCGAGGACGTGCAGGCGAAGGGCTATGACGTCTCCGGGGACATGATGAAACGCCCGCCGCGCGGTTACCCGACGGACCACTCCCGTTCGCACCTGCTGCGCCACCGTTCTCTGATCGCTGCCCGTCCCCTGGGCTGCGAGGAGTGGCTGCACACCCCCGCGGCAGCCGATCGGGTCCTCACCGCCGCCGGCGACCTGGACGCCCTGCTGATGTGGCTCGTCCGCCACGTCAAGCGAACCACCTGAGGCGGCCGCCGGCCTCACCACCGTCCGCTCTGGCCGCACACAAGCGCGGGGCCGAGGGGCCACCGGGCGAACGCCTGTGTTCGCCCGTGCTCAGCGAGGGTCGGTGTCGTCCGGGGGCTCTGCGCCGTGTTCGCGGCGCGCGGCACGACAAGGGGGCTGCCGACTTCGCCCCCGCGACGGGGAGGTGAAGTGCCGGGCGGCAAGCCATGGCCGCCCTGCCTCCCGCGGAAACTCAGACACGTCCGGGAACCCCCGGCTGTCAGTGGCGGGAGCGACAATTCCCGCATGACCTCACCCCGGCACCTCCACGGCCTGCTCGCCGATTTGGGACTCGACCAGGCGGCCACGTTCACAGCGGTGCACGGCGGCGACGAGGACGCCGTCATCCGTCTCTTCGGCGGCAGCCCCGAGCAGTGCCGCCCCCTGCGGCTGGAGGAACTGGGCGAGCACTACGACGGGGATCTGATCCTGGTCTCCCGGTCAGGTCCTGCCGTCGTCGTCGTGGAGAACAACAACTATCAGGGGTCTCGCGAGGAGGTGCTGCGCCCGCTCTCCCGGCAGGGCCGCACCGCCAGTGCCTACTGGAACGTCAACGCGGTCTCCCGACTGAGCCTGGCCGAGGACGGGCTGATCTCCTCCGCATTCGAAATGCTGGCGCCCGAGCACAGATTCGGCGCGCGCCCCGACGCCTGGCAGCCCCTGTTGCAGGGCCTGGACCTGGAAGACGATGACGACCTGTGGGGCGTGGGCCTGGCGGCTGTCGAGCGCGCGACCGGTGCGCGATTCGACGGCGCCTGGGTACGCGGCCCGCACCGCGCGGTGGAGATCACGCGGGTGCCGCAGTACCTGCTGGGGCAGGCGCTCATTGACTCGCCCCTGCTCAGGCGGGAGCCCTTCATCGGCTATCTGGACGGCCTGGGGCCCTCGCTGCTGGGGCCGATGCGGCGCCACGCCCTGGACCTGGCCCTCACCCATGCCGACCTGCGCGAACACCCGCTGGCCGTAGCAGCGCTTGCAGCCGCCGCTCTCCCGGCCGCCGCGAGAGTGCGGCTGCACGAGGACCTCACTGCCGCCCACGACCAAGCGCTGCGCCGGGCCCGGGCGCTTCTGGTCGGCGAGCCGGACGAGTTCGAGCCCGAGTGGGAACGCCCTTCCCACCTCGTCTTCCGCCAGGCCATCGTCTTCAGTGTCCTCGCCCGGTGCCTCGCGGCCCATCTGCCCACCCCGGCGGACGGCCTGCCGGACATCCTCAGCTCCTTGGTCACGGCGATGACCGGGGAGGGCGCGCGCGTCGAGGAGTTCTGGATGGTCTCGCACCTGCACAACGCGGCGCACAGAGCGGCCTGACCCAAGCAGCCGAACACCGCAGCGTCAGAGCCCGTTGCCCGAGGCCCGGACGGCGGGCCGGGCCCCGGGGTCCGGGGTGGGGATCACAGCAGGCGGTCGACCAGCCCGTCGATGTAGTCCGGCGTGAGCGGGACGATGCCGAACAGGACGCGGATGTACATGGGGGCCAGGATGTGGTCCAGCACGTCCAGCGCGTCGGGTGCCTGTTCGCCGCGTTCGCGGGCGCGGTCGAGCATGGACTGCAGTTGCCGGGTGCGGTCGGCGCGGAGTTCGTCGCTCGCCCTCAGGCCCTCCTGGCCGTCGTCCGACAGCGCGACGGCCAGGCGTACCAGCAGCAGGCCGTCGGGCCCGGTGATCTCCCGGGCCACCTGGGCCGCGTAGGCGTGCAGGTCGCCGGCGATGCTCCCGGTGTCGGGCATCGGTGACTGCGCGTTGAGGCGCGCGAGCGCGGCGTCGGTGAGCAGGTTTTCCAGGCTGCCCCACCGGCGGTAGATGCTGCTGTCGGCCACGCCCGCGCGGGCTGCGATCTCGCCGACGGTGAAGTTGCCGTAGCCGCGCTCGCTGATCAGCTCGATGACGGCCTGGTGCACCTGCGCGCCGACGCGGGCGCTGCGTCCGCCGGGGCGGCGGGCCGGTTGTCGCTCGTTCATGCCGCCCACCTTAACGCAGTCAGGTCTTGCGTTTAGGGGCGGCCCTCCCTATAG
>NZ_JBNNJZ010000812.1:0-2847 GCF_050270335.1 Streptomyces sp. NPDC059900 | reverse complement strand
GATAGGTGACGGCAGCGTGGTCCTGGACACGGGAGAGTTGGCCGCGTTCGACCACCTGGTCCTGGCCGTGGGGAGCACGGTCTCCCCGCTGCCGGGCACCGTCCCGGTGGGCACGTGGGAGGGAGCGCAGCGCGCCCGTGCGCGGCTGTCGGACCTTCCTGCCGGCTCCACTGTGACCGTCATCGGCACGGGCCCCACCGGCATCGAGACCGCCTCCGAGGTTGCTGACGCGCGACCCGACCTGCAGGTACGGCTGGTGGGCAGCCGGCTTGCGGCGTCCTTCTCCGAGGGGGCCCGCCGCCGCGTGCGCGCCGGCCTGGAGCGCTTGGAGGTATCGATCCTTGAGGACACCGTGGCCGACGTGCTGCCTGGCGACGAGGCACCGGGGGGCGACCAGGTGCGGCTGCGGTCGGACCCTGACCGGCCGTTGCATTCCGATCTGACCCTCTGGGCTGTCCTCGGCACTATTCCCGACCTTGCACAGCGCAGCGGCCTGGACGTCGATGACCGCGGCCGCGCCCTCGTCGACGGGTATCTGCGCAGCGTGAGCGATCCGCGGGTCTTCGTCGTGGGCGATTGCGCCGCCGTCCCCGGCTCCCGCCCGGCCTGCCAGACAGCGGGCCCGCAGGGTGCCCACGCCGCCGACACACTGGCCCGGTTGATCCGGGGCCGCGAGCCCCGGCCGTACTCCATGGGGTACTTCGGGACGGGGCTGACCCTGGGCCGGCACGATGGTGTGATCCAGCTGTCCCGGCGTGATGACAGCGCGCGGCGGCAGTACCTCGCGGGCCGTCCCGCGATCGTCCTGAAGGAAGCCGCCACGCTGGGCGCCAAGTACGGCTCACGCACCGCCACCATCACCTGGCTGTCCGGCGCGAAGTAAGCGCTGTGCAAACCGCTTTGACGCTCTGCTCGCCCGGCGGCACACGCAGGCGGCCGGCGTGCCCCGTTCGCGCCGCGCCGATGTTCCGCGCAAGCCAAGGAGAAGGAACTGCCATGTCGAATTCAGCAAAGGGAGGCCGGGCGCTGGTGGTCGGCCTGGGGATAGCAGGCATCGCCACCGCGGTGCGCCTGCGGCAGATCGGCTGGGAGCCGGTCGTGGTCGAGCGGGCACCCGCCCGGCGCGAAGGCGGCTACTACATCGCCCTGTTCGGTTCGGGCATCGCCTCGGCACGGCGGCTGGGCGTGCTGGAGAACATCGGCGACCGCGGCGGCCCGGAGATCGCCCTGTACGACGTGGACCGCAGCGGCAACCGCCGTCCCCGGGTGAACCTCGGCTCGCTGGCCGGAGGCCCCCGCCCCCTGCTGCGCGGCGACGTGGAGCAGGGTCTGTTCGCGGCGCTGCCCGAGGACGTGGAGATCCGCTACGCGACCGTGCCCACCCGCATCGTCCAGGACGAGTCCGGAGCCCGGGTCACGCTGCGCGACACCGCGGCCGACACGTCGGTCGACGAACGCTTCGACCTCGTCGTGGGCGCCGACGGCATGCGCTCCACGGTGCGCAGACTGGCCTTCGCCCACCAATACGATCTCCACCCCCTCAACTACATGATCGGCGTCACCCTCCTGGACCGGCCGGTCGACGGATTCGGCCCGTCCCAAGGGCTCATCCTGGCCGAGCCGGGGCGGTCCGCCTGGGCCTTCCCCTTCGCCGACCGGCCGCCGAGCCTGCTGTTCTCCTACCGCACCCGGAACGTCGACGCCGAGTTCCGCCGCCCGCCCATCGAGTCCATCCGCGCCGCCTTCGGACCCCAACCCACCGGCCCGCTGCTGGAAGGCCTGCTTGACCGCTACGAGCAGGCCGCCGACGCCCTGTTCGACACGGTGCAGCAGGTGAAGATGGCCAGCTGGCACAGCGGCCGAGTCGTCCTGATCGGCGATGCGGCCTGGTGCATGACGCTGTACTCCGGCATGGGCGTATCCGCCGGAATCGCGGGCGGGGAACTGCTGGGCACCATGCTCCAACGCCACCCCGGCGGAGTGAACGGCGCGCTGCGGGCCTGGGAGTCCCGGATGCGGCCCTTCATCCGGGCCCAGCAGGACAGCGCGCTGGTCAGCGGGCGGCGGATGTTCACCCCGCTGGACCGCAAGGAGCTGGCCGTACGCGCCGGGATGAGACACCTGATGCGCATGCCCGGCCTGGGCCGGGCCGTCTGCAGAAAGCTGCTCGACAGCAAGGACATGCGAGCGAAAAACATGGACGTCGCCGCACCCTGGGCGTAATCCGGCCGGTGCCCGCTCGCCACGGCTTCCCCGGTGCAGCCACAGACGCAGACACCTGCGGGGACTTGGGGGCGTAGCGGCACTCGCCCCTCCGGGTCAGATCGTGCCGTCGTCATCCAGTACCTGCTGGGCGAGCTCGGTGAATGTGGCGATGTGGTTGTTCAGCTTGACGATCATGTGGTGGGCTTCGAGTTCGAGCCTGTCGACCTGCCTGGAAAGGCCTTCATCCTCAGTCATGGCCCAGATCGCGATGCCGTGGGATGTCAGCTCCTTGGAGCAGTCGTAGATATCGGATGCCGCCGCCTGCACGCTTCGGGGCCCGGCGAGGGTCACGGTCAGCCAGGAAGCCACCACTGCCTTCATATGATTCTGGGCTTCGGCAAGGAACTCCTCGGTGAGGGGTGGCCTGTTGTGGATCTCTTCGACGCCGAAGAACAAGGGAATCGCGTGATCGCGCAGGGCCCCGGAGGCTCCGATGAAAGCCTCGTACGCGTCTGCCCTGGGCCCTTGTCTGAGGCGCCGATGCTCCGCTCTGGCCGTGATTCTGGCTTGCTCGCGTGAGGCCCACCCCGCTGCTATGCCGGCCAGGGCTGTTCCGACGGCACCAGCCAACGCCCCGAGTGC
>NZ_JBNNJZ010000811.1:0-2849 GCF_050270335.1 Streptomyces sp. NPDC059900 | reverse complement strand
ATCCCGCGCCCTGTACGAGCGCTATCACATCCCCGCCTCCGGCCATGTCTTCTGGGGCAGCGCACTGGCCAACATCCACCCGGGGCACGCCGATTCCTACGTGAACTACCGCAACGACGACCGGGCCCCGCTCCTGTTCGTCTCGGGCGAGCACGACCACCTGATGCCGCCGAAGATCCAGCAGTCCAACGCCAAGCACTACAAGTCGAACACCGTCACCGAGATCATCGAATATCCGGGACGCTCCCACCTGATGCCCGCCCAGAACGGCTGGGAGGAGATCGCCGACCACGCCCTGGCCTGGGCCCTCGACCACACCTGACCCGCCGGCCGTGGTACCCGGCCCACCGGCCGGGCACCACGGCACCGCGGGGCGACCGCGCGGCGCGTGCGGTTCAGATGACGCCCTGGGCCAGCATCGCGTCGGCCACCCGCTCGAAGCCCGCGATGTTCGCGCCCGCCACGTAGTTTCCGGGGGCGTCGTAGCGCTCGGCGGTCTCGTGGCAGGTGTCGTGGATGTCGTTCATGATGTGCGTCAGCTCTTCCTCGACCCGGGCCGCCGTCCACGAGGTACGGGCGCTGTTCTGGGCCATCTCCAGGGCGCTGACCGCGACGCCGCCCGCGTTGGCCGCCTTGCCGGGCCCGAAGGCGACACCCGCCTGCTGCAACAGGCGCACCGCCTCGGGGGTCGTGGGCATGTTGGCGCCCTCCGAGACCACCTTCACGCCGTTGCCGATCAGCGTGGCGGCATCACGGTCGTCGAGCTCGTTCTGGGTGGCCGAGGGCAGCGCGATGTCGGCCGGGACCTCCCAGACGCGCCCGCCCGGCACGAAGCGGGCCGAGGCACCGCGGCGTTCGGCGTACGCGTCGACCCGGCCGCGCTCGACCTCCTTGATCTGCTTGAGGAGGTCGAGGTCGATGCCCTTCTCGTCGACCACATAGCCGGAGGAATCCGAGCAGGTCACCGCGTTGGCGCCCAGGGCGGCCAGCTTCTCGATGGTGTAGATGGCCACGTTGCCCGAGCCGGAGACGACCGCCGTGCGCCCCTCCAGGTCCTCGCCGCGCTGGCGCAGCATCGCCGCCGCGAACAGGACGTTGCCGTACCCGGTGGCCTCCGGGCGGATCAGCGAGCCGCCCCAGCCCTGGCCCTTGCCGGTCAGGACGCCGGCCTCCCAGCGGTTGGTGATACGCCGGTACTGGCCGAACAGGTAGCCGATCTCCCGGCCGCCGACGCCGATGTCACCCGCGGGCACATCCGTGTGCTCGCCGATGTGCCGGTGCAGCTCCGTCATAAACGACTGGCAGAAGCGCATGACCTCCGCGTCGCTGCGGCCGTGCGGCTGGAAGTCGCTGCCGCCCTTGCCGCCGCCGATACCGAGGCCGGTCAGGGCGTTCTTGAAGATCTGCTCGAAGCCCAGGAACTTGATGACGCCGAGGTTCACCGACGGGTGGAAGCGCAGGCCGCCCTTGTACGGGCCGAGCGCGCTGTTGAACTCCACCCGGAAACCACGGTTGACGTGCACGCGCCCCCGGTCGTCCTGCCACGGCACCCGGAAGAGAACCTGCCGCTCCGGCTCGCACAGCCGCTCGATCAGTCCGGGCTCGGCGTACTCGGGGCGGGCCGCGATGACCGGTGCCAGCGTCTCCAGGACCTCGTGCACGGCCTGGAGGAACTCCGGCTGGGCCGGGTTGCGGTGCTCGATCTCAGCGAGCAGCTGATCGAGCGTCGTCTTCGTCTCGGATCGCGTGGTCAAGGGAGCCCTTTCTGGCACGGCTGACACCGGGGATCCGGTACGAGGCGCGGCGCACTCCGGTACAGCCCGTTGGGGGGACGCTCGGCGCCGTTGCCGCGCGCGGGACACTCACGAGTTACGCGCATGTAAACACACTGACCAGCACCCGGGTCCAGGGTGCGACCACTATCCGAGACCAACGTCATACACTGCTGCCCCGCCTGAAGGCAGGGGTATCCACGAAGGAAGACACGATGACGTCCGGCTGACCGGGCGGGGCGGGGTCCTGCCCTCAGCGTGCCGCGGTGATCCGGATCGCGGCGACCGTGCCGTCGCCTCGCAGCAGCAGCGCGCCCGGGCCCTCGTGTCGTACACAGTCGAGACGGCCCAGGGCGCTCTCGAGCCCGTCCGGTGCGCCGACGGTGATCCCCTCGGTGGCGGCCACGACAAACAGGGTCTCGCCTGTGGCGCACGTCAGCTCGGTCTCCTGCGCGGCGGTGACGGTGGTGATGTGGACCCGGGCCGTTGCCCGGCCCCGGCGGGTCATCACGTTCATGTTGCGCACCGCGCCCGCATCCAGGCGGCAGTTCGTCGTCGCGTCGCCGGAGAAGGCGAAGGGGTGCAGCGGCCGGACCGGGTACGCGGCCCCGTCCACGGTCAGCACCATGCCTTCGCCCTCGACCGGCGTGATCACGCGGTCAATGCCGGGAAGCGGGGAGAAGGGGCCCGCCGCGTCCACGTCCGCGACACTCACCCGCCAGTCGAAGCCGTGCGCCGACGCCGGAGGCGCCGGTACGGTGCCCGCCGCGACCTCCCGGGTCGTACCGCCGCCGTTCTTCCACGGCATGCTGCGGTACTGGCTCCAGCGCAGCACGTCCGAGCGCATCCGACGCCGCCTCCTTCTCCGCTTCCCGGCCAGTGAGTCCGGGGCAAGCGTACGTGCCGACCGGGCGCCGACCGGACGCGGACGCTTCGGCGCTTCAGCTGGTGGCGGCGGTCTCCGGCTGCGGAGCTTCGGGCTGCTCCGACGCGGCGCCTGCGGTGTAGAAGACCGAGGAACCCTGCTTGGAGCGCTGCACCCGGCCCCTGGCGACCAGGTTCTCCACCGTGGTGCGC
>NZ_JBNNJZ010000810.1:0-2851 GCF_050270335.1 Streptomyces sp. NPDC059900 | reverse complement strand
CCACACCCGGGGCAGCATCCCTCCGGGGGGAGTCCCGTGCGCCTCCTCCAACGTGGCTGCCAGAGCGGTCAGAACAGGTTCCGCGGCCGCCTCCCAGAGCCATTCCAGTACCCCGCGCAGTGTGCGCTGTGCGGCGATGCGGTCCCCATCGGGTGCCCATGCCTCGTCCAGGGCCTGATAGAAGCTGTCGACCTGTGCGGAGACGCGGTCGTGGGTCAATCGGGGCAGCGGGCACGAGGTGATGCCCTTGCCGGTCAGGAGCAGGGCATCGCTGCGGTAGCGGCTGATGTTGAAGGTCACCACAGGGCCGTGCGCAGCTTCGGCCAGCAGGTCCTCGATGGTCGGCGGCAGGCCGAAGGACGCAAAATCCGCCTGGCCGCGGATACGGGTCGTCAGCTCTTCCAGTTCGGACACCAACAGATGCCGCTCGCGTCCCGCGTCAGATCCTGGCGGCAACTCCGCGCCTGCGAACTGTCCTTGATCCTGGTCGAGCAGTCCGCGCAGCTCGGTGAAGCGTGTGGCCATGCGGGGGTGGCGGGCGCGCAGTTCGGACAGGTCATCGCGTGTGTCCAGGGCCTGGGACAGGAGTACGGCGCGGCCGGCTTCCGCCAGCCGCAGGGCCCGCGCGGCGCGCTCCGAGGCAGTGCCCGCGGGGTCGGCGAGGGCCAGGGCGGCCGCGTCGGCGGCGAGGTCGATCGTGTCGGTGGCCAGGAAATACTGCTGATCGCTGCGTCGCAGCCGTCGTGGCGCCACCTGTGGCAGCAACAGGACGGCTTGTTCCAGAAAGGCGGCGGCCCGGCCGGGATCGGACGGCGCCGCCAGGCGCGCGGCGTTGCGCGCCGCGCGGACACGCAGCCGCGGCGGTGCGGTCCGCGACGCGGCTGCTTCTTCCCAGGCGCTTTGTTCTTCCGTGGTGTCGGTGTGGCTGCCGTCCTGTGCGGAACGCAGCTGGAGGGCCTGGGCGAGGTTGATCAGGATGCCGGCGCGGTTGGGGTGGTCGGCGGGCATGAGGCGAAGGGCGTCGCGGCCGGCCTGCGCCGCCGCGTCCGCATCCCGCGGGTCCCGGGTGTGCTGGAACCGCATCCACAGGCCGATACAGAGGTTGGTCAGGGGCATGGTCCGGTGCTGGTCGGCGGCGGCCGTGCGGATTGCGCCGCGGCTTGCTTCGATGGCCTCGTCGAGGTCGGCGAGGTCCTTGACGTGTTCAAATCGCATCTGCAGGGCGGCGGCGAACTCGGCGAGGTGCTGGGCGCGTGTCGGGTGATCGGCGGGGAGGTCTCGCAGGACCGAACGGCCCAGCCGCACCGCCTCGTCCACGTCGGCGAGGTCGCCCGTCCGCTCGAACCGCATGCGCAGGCACGCGGCGAGGTTCGCCTGCCGTGCCGCGCGTTCGGCATGGTTGTCCGGAGTGGCCCGGACCGCGGCTTGGCCTGCTGCGACGGCCTCGTTCACGTCCGAGAGCATCCCGGTGCCCTGGAACCGGAAACGCAGCGCGCTGCTGAGGCTGAGCCAGGGGACGGCGCGGGTGGGGTGGTCATCGGGAAGGATGTGAAGGGCGGCGCGGGCGGCCGCCACCGCCTCGTCGGCATCCTTGAGGTCGCCGGTGCGCTGGTAGCGGTTAAGGAGTACGAGACACAGGTTGGACAGGGCCCCCACGTACGTTGGATCGGCTTGGATGGCGCGGCGGTTGACTTCCACGGCCTCGTCGATGTCGGCCAGTGCTCCGGTGCGCCCGAAACGCGACTGGAGGGCGACGCCCAGGTTGCTGAGGAACAGGGCCCGGCGGGGATCGTCCGCATCAATGCCGCGGGCGGCGCTCCGGCTGAGGTCCACGGCCTCGTCCGCGTCTGCCAGGTCGTGGGTGCGAAGGAAGCGCATGCGCAGAGCGGCGCCCAGGTTGGTCAGGTACCCGAATCGGTCGGCATCGTTCGCGTCGGCGAACTTGACGGCCGTGCGACCGGACTGCACCGCCTCGTTGACATCGCTCAGGTCGCCGGTGCGCTGATAGCGGTTCACCAGTGCGCCGCAGAGGTTTCCGTGGAAGAGCGAGTGACGCGAACCCGTCCGGGCGGCGATCCGGCCTGCCGCTATGGCGCCGTTGACGTCGGTGAGGTCGCCGCCGCGCTGGAAGCGTGTGTCCAGGAGCGTTCCGAGCAAGCCGTGGACAAGCGGGTAGGCCCGATGGTTGTCCGGCAGGTGGCGGGTGATGCGCCGGGTGAGGTCGACGGCGAATTGCGCGAGCCCCGGGTCGGTGTCGCTCAACGTACGCCTGACCAGGTCTCTCGCATCGGGGATCGCCCTTTCGGCGAGAGATGCCATCAGCGCTGGAGGCAGAGTTCCCGTTCCCGTCATGAACGGCATCCTGAAGTGGCGCAACGCCGCAGACAGTTCCTGTTCGGCTCGCCCCCGGCGCAGCCCCGTCGAGCGGAAGTAGTAGAAGTAGCCCAGGGCGCGCTCGGCTGCCAGATCGGTTGCGTCCGTGAGACAGGCCGCCAGGTCGCGCGCCTGGGCCAGTGCGGATCGATCCAGTACGGGGGAGGGGTCGTTCCGAGAGGTCACCAGGACCAGGCGGTCCTGGATCGCTGCGAGTAATTCGTCGCGCCTGCTCACGTGGTGCCCCCGCTTCTCGTGGCCCGGTACCGGCCCGTCAACCCGCAAAGATAGAAGCCCGGTTGCCGGGGACGATCGTCTTCGGGCATTCGGGGCGTGTCCGGCCTGGGGGCGAGGGTGCGGGGGCTCGCTCCCCTCGTGGGGCGCCGGATGAGACTCAGGGGTGCATGACGATCTTGCCTACGTGTCCCCTGCGGGCGAGTTCTTCCTGGGCCTCGGCGGCCTGGTCCAGGGGGAAGGC
>NZ_JBNNJZ010000809.1:0-2852 GCF_050270335.1 Streptomyces sp. NPDC059900 | reverse complement strand
GAGCAGCAGGCCTGCGTCATGAAGGCCGCCGCGAAGGACGGCTTCAACTGGGGCTACGACCCGCTCCACTACACCGTCCCCGAAGGCTCCTACGCCTCCGACCCCGACGGCACGAAGCGCACCACCGAGTTCCGGCAGATGGTCCAGGGCCTCAACGGCTCCGGCCTGCGCACCGTGATGGACGTCGTCTACAACCACACCGTCGCCAGCGGCCAGGCAGACAAGTCCGTCCTCGACAAGATCGTCCCCGGCTACTACCAGCGGCTGATGGCCGACGGCACGGTGGCCACCTCCACCTGCTGCGCCAACACCGCCCCCGAGAACGCCATGATGGGCAAGCTCGTGGTCGACTCCCTCGTCACCTGGGCCAAGGAGTACAAGGTCGACGGCTTCCGCTTCGACCTGATGGGGCACCACCCCAAGGCCAACATCCTGGCCGTCCGCAAGGCCCTGGACGCGCTGACCCCCGAGAAGGACGGCGTCGACGGCAAGAACATCGTCCTGTACGGCGAGGGCTGGGACTTCGGCGAGATCGCGGACGACGCCCGCTTCGTCCAGGCCACCCAGAAGAACATGGCGGGCACGGGCATCGCCACCTTCTCCGACCGCGGCCGCGACGCGGTGCGCGGCGGCGGCCCATTCGACGACGACCCCGGCGTCCAGGGCTTCGCCAGCGGCCTGTTCACCGACCCCAACGCGTCGAAGGCCAACGGCACCCCGGCCGAGCAGAAGGCCCGCCTCCTGCACTACCAGGACCTGATCAAGGTGGCCCTGACTGGCAACCTCGCCGACTACTCGTTCACCGACTCCGCGGGCAAGAAGGTCAAGGGCTCCGAGGTCGACTACAACGGCGCCCCGGCCGGATACGCCGCCGCCCCCGGCGACGCCCTCTCCTACGCCGACGCCCACGACAACGAAGCGCTCTACGACGCACTCGCCTTCAAGCTGCCCGCGGACACCACGGCCGCCGAGCGCTCGCGCATGCAGGTGCTCGCCATGGCGACCGCCACCCTGTCCCAGGGCCCGTCCCTCTCCCAGGCGGGCAGCGACCTGCTGCGCTCCAAGTCCCTTGACCGCAACTCCTACGACAGCGGCGACTGGTTCAACGCCCTGCACTGGAACTGCCGCGACGGCAACGGCTTCGGCCGCGGCCTGCCCCCGGCCGCCGACAACAAGGACAAGTGGTCCTACGGAAAGCCCCTGCTGACGTCCGCGTCCCTGACCCCCGGCTGCGCACAGATCAACGGCACATCGGCCGCCTACCAGGACCTGGTGAAGCTGCGCGCGACCGAGCCTGCGTTCTCCCTGGCCACGGCAGGGCAGGTCCAGTCCCGGCTCTCCTTCCCGCTGTCGGGCACATCGGGCGAGACCCCCGGCGTCATCACCATGCGGGCCGGGGACCTGGTGGTCGTCTTCAACTCGACCCCGCAGACGCAGAAGCAGAGCGTCGCTGCCGTGAAGGACACCGCGTACCGGCTGCACCCCGTCCAGGCCAAGGGCGGCGACCCGGTGGTCAAGTCGTCGTCGTACGAGAGGAGTTCAGGCACTTTCAGCGTCCCCGCACGGAGCGTCGCCGTCTTCGAGCGAGGCTGAGTCACGGGACCGCAGTCACGGGCCTGACCGGCCCCTGCACCCGTCCGGGCTGATGGCGCGTCGGCCCTCCCGCGTACCCCACTACGTACAGGAGGATCCATGACGCACCTCAATGCCGTCCGAAAGCCCAGAGCGCTACTGGCCGCCGTCCTGGCCGCGCTGTTCCTGACACTGCTGCCCGGTGTCGACGGCGCGGACAGGGCGGCGGGCGACGCCCGGAACGTGGCTGCCGGGGCGGAGCCGGCCAGCATGCTCGGCGGGGATCCGCGCGAGGACTCCATCTACTTCGCGATGACCGCCCGCTTCAACGACGGCGACACGTCCAACAACCGCGGCGGCAACCAGCACACGTCGTCCGGGAACGCGGCCAACAACGACCCCATGACCCGCGGCGACTTCAAGGGCCTCGCCGAGAAGCTGGACTACATCAAAGGTCTCGGCTTCTCGGCGATCTGGATCACCCCGGTGGTCATGAACAGGTCGGACTACGACTACCACGGCTACCACGGATACGACTTCTACGAGATCGACCCGCGCCTGGAGTCCGACGGCGTCTCCTACCAGCAGCTCATCGACCGGGCACACGCCAAAGGCATCAAGATCTACCAGGACGTCGTCTACAACCACAGCTCCCGGTGGGGCGCCAAGGGCCTGTTCACCCCGACCGCGTTCGGCGTCCAGGACGAGGAGTGGGGCGACTACTACGACGACAAGGTCGAGGGCAAGAAGTACGACCCGCTCGACGAGGACGCGCAGGGCAACCCCTACAACGGCGACCGCTGGTCCACCGCGGAACCGGCGGGCAACACCTGCAAGGACTGGGGCAAACAGTCGGGCACCGGTTCCGACGGCCGGAAGATCTACAACTGCCAGTGGCCGAGCCCCACGTCGGGCATGTTCCCCAAGGACAAGTACCACCAGTGCTGGATCGGCAACTGGGAGGGCGAGGACTCGCGCAGCTGCTGGCTCCACGACGATCTGGCGGACTTCAACACCGAGAACGCCGATGTGCAGGGGTATCTGATCGACGCCTACAACAAGTACATCGACATGGGCGTGGACGGCTTCCGCATCGACACCGCCGTGCACATCCCGCGCACCACCTGGAACCGCCGCTTCCTGCCCGCGCTGCACGACAAGCTGGTGGCGAAGTACGGCGCGGACAAGGCCGGTGACTTCTATGTCTTCGGCGAGGTCGCGGCCTTCGTCAACGACAAGTGGAACCGCGGCTCGGTCAACCACTCCGCGCAGTTCTACAC
>NZ_JBNNJZ010000808.1:0-2869 GCF_050270335.1 Streptomyces sp. NPDC059900 | reverse complement strand
GCACCGGCCCGCACGTGCTCTTCTCCCCGGTCGCCCGGTTGTGCGCGTACACGGCCCTGGACTTGGCGACGCATTCGTTCCAGATCCACCGGCAGCGCGCCCACTCCGCCTCTAACCCGGTACGGGCCGTCGACGACACGCGCAGGCGGTAGGTGTAGCGCACGTGTGCGGACTCCCGTGCCGTCGTGCATGCCGTCATCCCGGCAACCTAACGCCCCGCACTGACAACGCCGGATCCGCCCGGAAGGCGAACCGGCCTACCCCCGCCCCGCTCACGCGGGAGCCTCGATTCCTCCCCCGCCTGAAGGCGGGGGTATCCACGAAGGTGACACGATGAACCACCTGGGGTGTCACCGCACCCGTGAGCGCGCCGGATCGGGCGCCGAGGGGGAGGAGAGGCAGTGAACGGGTCTCGATGGGCGGCGAGGGCCGCGGAGATGCGCGAGGCCGTACGCGCCCTGCTGGCCGTGCTGGAGCCGGAGCAGGTAGGCGAGTTGCGTGCGGGACCCGTGCGCCTGGACGCGCCCGAGTGGCGCGAGTGGACGTATCTGCCGGGCGCGCGGCCGGGGCTGTCCACCGAGGGCATGGACGGACCGCAGCGCGAGGCCGTGGACGCGCTGCTGGCCACGGCGCACAGTGCGGCCGGAGCCGAGCTGGCGCGCGGGGCGATCGAGGTGGAGCGGCACCGCCGTGCCATGGCCGGCGCCACCGGAGCCGATCGCTACTGGGTGCGGTTGCTGGGCGACCCGGACGGCGATGGGCCCTGGGGCTGGCGGATGAACGGTCACCATCTCGCCGTACACGTACTGATCACGGCGGCCGGGATGCGGGTGACGCCGCACTTCATCGGCTCCGAGCCGGCGCGCATCGCGCAGGGCCCGCAGGCGGGGCGCCGGCTGCTGGGACCGGAGGAGGACCTGGCCCGTGAGCTGGTCACGGACCTGGATGCCGGGTGCCGGGCGAAGGCGGTCTTCGCCGCCGAGCCGCCGGACGACATCCTGACCCGCGACGATCCCTTCGCCGATCCGGACCTGCTGCCCGCCGGTCTGGCGCACGGCGCCATGACGCCCGCTCAGCAGCGGCTGCTCACCGGCCTGGTGCGCCGCTACCTCGACCGCGCGCCGGCCGCGTACGCGCAGGAGTGCTGGTCCGAGACCCTGACGCGTGGATTGGATGTCGTCTCCTTCGCCTGGGCCGGTGGGCGGGAGCCCGGAGACCGGCACTATTACTGCGTGCGGTCGCCGGACTTCCTCATCGAGTACGACAACACCCAGGACAACGGCAACCACGCCCACTCCGTGTGGCGGCACGTCCGCCACGACTGGGGTGCCGACCTGCTGCGCGCGCACTACACGCAGCAGCACGCATAGAGGGCAGGGGCGGGGTCAGCTCTCGGTGGCGGGGCGGAGGATGACGGGCAGTTCCCGGTGCCCGTTGGAGATGAAGGACTCCGCGGCACCCAGGTCGGAGGCGGGGACGGCGAAAGCCAGGTCGGGGAAGCGGGTGAACAGCGCCCGGAGCGCGGTCTCGGCCTCCATCCGGGCCAGCGCGGCGCCGAGGCAGACGTGGACGCCGTGGCCGAAGGCGAGATGGGTCTTGCTGACCCGCGTCAGGTCGAAGGTCTCGGCGCTCGCGCCGTGCAGGTCGGGGTGGCGGTTTGCTGCCGCGTAGGAGGCGAGGATCGCCTCGCCCTGACGGATCACGAGTCCCTGTTCCAGCGTGATGTCCTCGATGGCGTACCGCATCGGCAGGTGTGCGACGGGTGCCTCATAGCGCAGTGTCTCTTCGACGATGTCGGCCCAGGTGCTCTTGCCCTCGCGTATCAGGGCGAGTTGATCGGGATGGGTGAGCAGCGCGGTGATGGCCTGGTCGAGGAGGTTGACGGTGGTCTCGTAGCCCGCGCTGATCACGAGGAGGAGCGTGTCGAGGAGCTCCTGCTCGGTCAGCGCGGAGCCGTCGTCGTCCCGGGTGGCGATGAGTACGGAAGTCATGTCCTCGCCGGGTTCCGCGCGCTTGGAGGCGACGAGGTCGGCCATGATCTCGTACACCTCCCGGGTGTTCTCGGCGGCCTCTTCGAGGCTGAGCGTGGTGTCGAAGACGCGGTCGACGGTGCGGCGGAAGTTGGGCTTGGAGTGCTCGGGGAGCCCCATGAGTTCGCTGATGACCCGGATCGGCAGCGGATAGGCGAACCGCTCGCGCAGATCGACGGGCTCGCCGGGCGCAATGGCGGCGAACTCGTCGAGCAGCGTCTTCGATATCTCCTTGATGCGCGGCTGCAGGGCGGCGATACGGCGCGCGGTGAACGCCGGGGCGACCAGCCGCCGCAGCCGCCGGTGGTCGCCGCCGAAGGCGGTGAACATGTTGTCCACGGCCACCCACAGGGCCAGCGGCCAAATGCCGAGGATCTTGTCGGGGAACAGCGGCCAGTGCTGCCGGGGGTCTTTGGAGACACGCGGGTCGGTGAGGAGCTGTTTGAGCAGAGCCGGGTCGCTCACCGCCCACGCCTCGACGCCCAGGACATCGACGCGGGCGGCCGGGCCGCGCGAGCGCAGCTCGGCATCTTCGGCGTGCCGGTCGCTCCCGGCGGCGTCCAGGACAAGGATGGGCGGCTGGGTCATGTGGGGGCTCCCTGGGGCTGGAGTAAACGGGGCGACGAGTGTCGGTGCGATCGGTCAACCGGCCGAGCGGGCAGATGGGTTGTGAAGGCTCCGCACGGCAAGGCCAAGCTCAGGCCAGAGTAGTGGCCGACACCCCGTCTGCCAGCAGTTTTTACCATTCGGAAGCCCAACCGCCGCTCCCGGCGCGCCTGTTGGACAAGGCGCCTTGCGCTAGGGTGGCGGCCATGCGGATCGGTGTGAACGTCCCCAAC
>NZ_JBNNJZ010000807.1:0-2891 GCF_050270335.1 Streptomyces sp. NPDC059900 | reverse complement strand
TGGGACTTGATCTACTTCGCCACGGCCCGCAACAAGCAGCTGTACAACCTTTTTGACCGCCGTGGGGCCCCGCAACGTACACATGGGGGGCCCGACGACGTATGCACTTCCGGCTACTGCGGGTCCGGTCCCGTGGCCACCGGGCGGGACTCGTCCGACGACCACTGGGACCAGGAGCCGACGTACAGCGATGCCGGGATCCCCGCCACCGCGAGCGCGAGCACCTCATGGGCGCCGGACACACCGGAGCCGCAGTAGACGCCGACCTCGGAAGTGTCCGCCGCCCCCAGGGAGTTGAAGCGGTCCGCGAGGTCGGCCGCCGGCCTGAAGGTGCCGTCCGCCGTGACGTTCTCGGTGGTCGGCGCGGAGACCGCCCCCGGAATGTGTCCGCCCACGCGGTCGATCGGCTCGACGTCGCCGCGGTAGCGCTCGGCGGCGCGGGCGTCCAGGAGCAGCCCGGAGCGGGCCAGGGCCGCCGCGGCGTCGGCGTCGAGAAGGTCCTTGGTGTTCGGCTCGGGGGCGAACGAACCCCCGGCCGCCGGGCGCTCGTCCCCCGTCTTCAGCGGACCGCCCCATGCGGCGAGCCCGCCGTCAAGCACGCGCACCGAGGGATGCCCCGTCCAGCGCAGCAGCCACCAGGCGCGTGCGGCGGCCCAGCCCTGGCCGCCGTCGTATACGACCACGTCCCGGTCGGCGGACACCCCGGCGGCCCGCATCACCGCGCCGAAGTGCTCGACGTCCGGCAGCGGGTGCCGGCCCTCCGGGCCCGCGCGGCCCGCGAGGTCCGCGTCCAGGTCGACGAAGACGGCGCCCGGGATGTGCCCCTTCTCGTACTCGGCCCGCCCGTCGAAGGCGGCGGCGCCCGCCGTCTTCGCGGTGCTGAGCTGCCAGCGGATGTCCAGGAGCACCGGCGGGTTCTCGCCCGCCGAGTCGCTCGCGAGTTCGGATGCGGAGATGATGGCATTCATGGCCCCATCCTTGCGTACGGGGTGGCCGCGTCGGTCAAGTCCGGCTACCCTGCTCGGCCGGAGACGACCGAACACGCGGCGTAGGGAATCAAGTACGCCCTGTACTGCCAGAAGACACCACCGAGCAACCGCGCGTTAACGGATGAGAAACGGCAAACCGGGCATCCTCCGAGCGGAGCGCGGGGACGCGGCGCGGCCGGAGCGCGCGGCGCCACCGGTGGTGCGAGCATCTGCACGGGCGGACAAGCGCGACAGGCACGCGTGATCTCAAGCGGAAGCCGAGCGGCCACCATGACGGGCCGAGGAGAGAGTGACGATGACGGAGGCACGGGGGTCGACGGGTCAGCGTGACGGCTCGGAGGCCGTCCGCCGCGCGCCCGGCACACCCACCTGGGTGAGCCTGATGGCGCACGGCCTGGCCGCGACCCAGGAGTTCTACGGAGCGTTGTTCGGCTGGGAGTTCCGGCCGGGCCCCGAGCAGCTCGGGCCCTACGTACGGGCGCTGCTCGACGGCCATGAGGTCGCCGGGATCGGCCAGCTGCCGCCCGATCACCATCTGCCGATCGCCTGGACGCCGTACCTGGCGTCGGACGACGTGGACGCGACCGCCGAGGCCGTGCGGCACATCTGCGGCACCATCGGCGTCGGCCCGCTGGACGCCGGGGCGGCCGGGCGGATGGCCATCGCCGTGGACCCCGCAGGAGCGGTGTTCGGGATCTGGCAGGCGGCGGAGCACGTGGGCGCCGCACTGGTCGGCGAGCCGGGGACGGTCGCCTGGAACGAGCTGGTGACTCCCGAGACCGCGGGCGTCGTGAAGTTCTACCAAGCGGTCTTCGGATATACGGAGGAGGCGCCCGCCACGCCCGACTTCGACCATGTGACGCTCCAGGTCGAAGGGCGTTCCGTGGCCTCGATCCACGGCGTGGGCCAGGCCCTGCCGCGGGACCGGGGCGCGCACTGGATGACGCACTTCGAAGTGGCCGACGTGGACAAGTCGGTGGAGCGGGTCATCGAACTCGGCGGCCGCCTCGTCAAGCCCGCGCGGGCGAGCGCACACGGGCGGATGGCCACGGTCGCCGATCCGGAGGGCGCGGTCTTCACGCTCGTACGGTCGAGTCCCTGACGCCGACGGAGCACGTCGCCGGACCACGCCGACGGAACGCGGGCATCCGTCATCCGATATCCGGACAAGGGGTATTCAACGCCACGTGCTGGCCGGAATCTCACTGTGAGAACTTCACGCCCCGACCGTGAGAGGGCCACTGTTTCCGGCCTTTGTCGCACACGAGTATGACGTGCCACAGAGCAAGTCCGGATCGGCACGAAAGGGCAATACGTTCATGACCCTTGTCATGCAGCACCGTTTCGAGCCCGTACAGCAGAACTCCGCACCGCGCACCCGGACGCAACGTCCGCGTCTGGTGATCGAGAACCTGAGCGACGCGCTGGGTCTGGGCGTCGCCCTGGCCTCCATCTGCACCATCGCCGAACCGCCCGCTCCGAAGACCCCTGCTCCCGAAGCGCCCGGCACCGAGCCGGCCGAGAACCGGCACCCAGAAGTGCGCGGGTGGCTCGCGGCATGAATCTCACCGGGGGGTGGCAGGCCGGTCCGTCGCTGGGGAGCGACCGGACCGGCGTCGGCTTCAAGCTTCATCTGCGCCCGGTCGTCGTACCGGGAGAAGCCACATATCTGGTGTCGCGGCTCGGCGTGACCGCTCTGCGCGGCGAACACGCCGAACTTCTGGTGCCGTTGCTCGACGGCACCCGCGATCTGGAAGGCGTCCTGCGCGACGCCGCACCGGGACTCGACTCCGAGTCCGTCCTGCGGTCGCTCGACGATCTCACGACGGCCGGTCTGCTGCGCCTGCACCCGCGTGGCGTGGGGTGGGCTGCGGCGGGCGGCGCGGTTCCGGGCGCGGGCGC
>NZ_JBNNJZ010000806.1:0-2898 GCF_050270335.1 Streptomyces sp. NPDC059900 | reverse complement strand
GGACCTGGACGTCCTGCTCGCCGCGGACAAGGAGACCAACTACACGAAGAGCAGCAAGACCCCCGACAAGTGGAGACCCCCGCGCAAGGAATACTGGTGCGAGTACGGCCGCCGCTGGACCGGAATCAAGGCAAAGTACGAGCTCACGGTCACGCCCCCCGAGAAGCTGGCCCTCCAGGACCTCCTCGCGACCTGCGGCTGAGTCCGCACCGGAGCCCGCAGCCGAGCCCCCGGCCGGGCTCGCGGCGGAGGCACCCCCTGTCACCCGGTACACTTGCCCGAAGTGCTGCGTCCCGTGTCCGGTCTCGTACCGGCACCACCAGAACGGGACATCCAGCCGGAGCCCCGGACCTCACCGTCCAGGGATCTCCAGGAGCGTCGCGCACCGTCGAAGGTGTCGCGGGCAGCCCACCACCCTCCCGTACTCCGGGAAACGGTCGGTGGGCCACTCGCGTGCTGCACATAGTGCCCAGACCTGGGAGCGGCTGCCCGCCTGATCCAGTACCACCGGATCCGATGGGTTTCCCGGGCTGCGGATGCGACCTCCCCTAACCCTGGTGAAGCCGATTTCACACTGAACAGAGAGGTTGGTTCATGACGAACCAGTCCCGCCCCAAGGTCAAGAAGTCGCGTGCCCTCGGCATCGCGCTGACCCCGAAGGCCGTCAAGTACTTCGAGGCCCGCCCCTACCCGCCGGGCGAGCACGGCCGTGGGCGCAAGCAGAACTCGGACTACAAGGTCCGTCTGCTCGAGAAGCAGCGTCTGCGCGCGCAGTACGACATCAGCGAGAAGCAGATGGCCCGTGCGTACGACCGCGCCAAGAAGGCCGAAGGCAAGACCGGCGAGGCTCTGGTCATCGAGCTCGAGCGCCGTCTCGACGCCCTGATCCTGCGTTCGGGCATCGCCCGCACGATCTACCAGGCCCGTCAGATGGTCAGCCACGGCCACATCGAGGTCAACGGCGGCAAGGTCGACAAGCCGTCGTTCCGCGTCCGTCCCGACGACGTCGTGATGGTCCGCGAGCGCAGCCGCGAGAAGCCGCTGTTCCAGGTCTCCCGTGAGGGCGGCTTCGCCCCCGACGGCGAGATCCCGCGTTACCTCCAGGTCAACCTGAAGGCCCTGGCCTTCCGCCTGGACCGTGACCCGAACCGCAAGGAGATCCCCGTGATCTGCGACGAGCAGCTCGTCGTCGAGTACTACGCCCGCTGACCCGGACGTAGCTCTCCCTGCTTCAGCCCGTCGCCCGTCCTTCCTTCACGGAGGGGCGGGCGGCGGGTTTTCGCGTTGCCCCCGGCGTGCGTGCGCAGGGCACGCGACACCGCCGCGTCCGCAGTCAGCCGCGCCCCGGCGGCCAGGCACTCCTCGTAGCGCGCGTCGCCCAGCTGCTCGCGGGCCTGCGCCTCGCACAGCGCGTGCGGCCCGCCGAAGTTCCCCGAGCCGAACAGCGGGGGCCCCACCGAGGGCCAGATGCGGGACGCCGCGCCCTGGAGGACCGCGGCCTCGGCCGGATCACCCTCCACCGCCGTGAACAGGGCGAGCAGCTCGATCGCGAGCACCGTGCCGAGCAGGTCGTTGAACGCGTGGTCCAGGGCGAGGCACTGCATGACCAGGTCACGGGCGGTCGCGGGCTCACCGCGCGTCCAGGCCGCGAAGCCCAGCACATAGAGGGCGTACGCGAGAGTCCAGCGCTCGCCGTGGTCCTCGCAGACCTGGCGTACGTCCTCGCAGAGCACGACCGCGTCGGCGATCTCGCCGCGGAAGGCGAGGGCCATCGCCAGCTCGACCTGGCCCATCAGGACGTTGCTGTTGAGCTCGCCGATCTCGTGGTACTGGTCGAGGGCCGAGCGCAGCAGGGACTCGGCCCGCTCCATGTCGTCGGCCAGGAGCGCGAGGCAGCCGATGCGGTGCACGGCGTACGCGCCGGCGATGGCGCTGCCGGTCCGTTCCGCCTCGTCCTTGCACTCCTGGAGCGCGGCGAGCGCGGCGACCGTGTCGCCCTGGAGGACCGCGACATAGCCGAGCACCCACAACGCCTTGAGGCGCGAGTCGTCGTGGTCGCCGTCCAGTTCGAGCGCCCGGTCGAGCCAGTGCCGGCCCTCCGCGAGCCGACCGCAGCCGACCCAGTAGAACCACAGGCTGCCCGCCAGATACTGCCCCAGGTGCGTCTCGTCCGGCTCGGTCAGGCAGTACTCCAGGGCGCCCCGCAGATTGGGCAGTTCGCAGTCGACGAGCTCGGCGACCCGCGCCTGGCGCGGCGAGAACCAGTCCAGCTCGCACCAGGTCGCGAGCCCCATGTACCAGTCGCGGTGCCGGCGCCGCATCCGCGCGGCGTCACCGGTCGCCTCCAGCCAGTCGGCGCCGTACGCCCGGACCGTGTCGAGCATGCGGTAGCGGACGCCCGTCGGCCCTTCCTCGCGGGCCACGACGGACTGGGCGAGCAGTTCGCCCAGTACGTCGAGCACGTCGTCGGCGTGCAGACCTTCGCCGCTGCAGATGTACTCGACCGCCTCCAGGTCGAAGGGGCCGCAGAACACCGAGAGCCGCGACCACAGCAGGCGCTCGCCCGTCGTGCACAGCTCATGGCTCCAGCCGATGGCCGTACGCAGGGTCTGGTGGCGCGGCGGCACGTCGCGCCGGGTCCCGGTGAGCAGCGCGAAGCGGTCGCCGAGGCGGGAGAGCAGCTGCGCGGGGGAGAGCGCCCGCAGCCGGCCCGCCGCCAGCTCGACGGCCAGCGGGATCCCGTCCAGGCGGCGGCACAGCTCCGTCACGTCCGCTTCGTTGGCCTCGTCCAGGGCGAACCCGGGCAGCCCCGCCGCCGCGCGGTCGGCGAACAGCGCCGCCGCGTCCGCCGTGGGCAGCGGCGCGAGCGGGAAGATCCGCTCGCCGCCGGTGTCCAGG
>NZ_JBNNJZ010000805.1:0-2905 GCF_050270335.1 Streptomyces sp. NPDC059900 | reverse complement strand
TTCGTGGATACCCCCGTCTTCAGGCGGGGGAGGGGTCGAGGTTCCCGCGTGAGCGGGGCGGGGTAGGGCTGGTGCAGGCGATCGCGAGGGGCGTGCCGCGAGCACGCGCTGCGCGGATCGCTGCGCGGTGCGGGCTGCGGTGCATCCGGCGTGATCATGCCTGCACCTTAATCCATCTTGAACCGATCGGTTCAAGATGCGATGATGATCTGCGTCAGGAAGGCAGGACAGGAGGAAGGCGCGCCATGGCGGGCAAGAAGCAGTTCGACATCGCCACGGCGCTCGACGCCGCGATGATCCAGTTCTGGCGGGCCGGCTACGCAGACACCTCGGTGGGCGACCTGTCCCGGGCGACCGGACTCAACCGCAGCTCCATCTACTCCTCCCTGGGCGACAAGGACACGCTCTTCCTGCGCTGCCTGGAGCGCTACACCACGCGCTACGGAGAGAAGTACGACGTCGCGTTGTCCTGCGCCGCCGGCCGGCCCCTGGCGGCCGCGCGGGCGTTCTTCGACGTCACCCTGGACCGCATCGCGGACCCCGGTGTGCCCGACGGATGCCTGGTGGCCCAAACCGTCATGGCGGCCCCGGTGCTGGGCGCGAGCGTCGCGGCGCGTGCACGGGAGGCGATCGGCTTCCAGCACACCCGGCTGCGCACCGCGCTGCAGGCCGGGCCTCTGCCCGAGGAGGCGGCCGAGCCCTTCGCCACCCACCTCGCGGCCGTCAACCAGTCCCTCGCCGTCATGAGCAGAGCCGGAACGAGCACGCAGCAGCTGCGCGCCATCGTCGACGTGACCCTCGACGCGCTGGCGCAGACGCTCGGGGCGCGCGACTGAATTGCTTTCCTGGGCAGCGGACTTTGCCGTCTGCCTGCGCGGAACCCGGGCCCTGCGTCAGGGCGCGCGTACACAAGATTGATTCGCAGGGCGGGGGCGAGGGTGCGCCGGGAAGCGAAGGTCCGGGCCGGACGATCAGGCGCTGTGCCCCGACGGCGTGTGGCCCCATGCCAGGGGATGCGCTGTGGGGGCGAGGGCTTCTGGCGCGGGAGGTTCGTCGCCCGCCTCGTTGAACGCGCTCAGGGCCGCGATGAGTGAGGCGCGCTGCTCCGGGGCGAGACGTTCGACGATGACGGCGATCTCGGCGCGGCGCTGGGCCATGACCTCGGAGACGGTGCGCCGGCCTTCGGGGGTGAGCCGCAGCAGAGTCTCCCGGCGGTTGTGCGGGTTGGTCTGCCGGTCGGCGAGCCCCGTGGCGATCAGCCGGTCCACCATCCGCATCGCGGTGGAGGGGGCGACCTGCAGCAGTTCGGCCAGTGCCACCAGCTTGGTGGCGCCCCGGCTCGACAGGACTACCAGCATCCGGAACTGGGGGAGCGTCACCCGGTCCTCGACCTGCGCGAGCGATCGGGCAGACACGGCCATCAGGAGCCGCGAGGCGGTCAGTACCGCGTCCGTGACGGCATCGACATCATCTGCGTCCCCGTAGGGGGCTTCACCGTGGGCCATGCTCCCCTTTCTACCGCCCGTGGAGGCCGTTGCGGGTACTGCGGGTACATGGAGATCCCCTCGCGCAGACCCCTGCGAGCCGTGCCGCGCTCGCCTCGGCGGCCGGCCAACGAACGCTGGCGGGCTGTGACTTCGGGGCGCTCAGGCGTCGTGGCCGCGCGGGCAGCGGCGTCTTCCGCTGGCTGTCGCGTGCCAGTGCGTGGCGCAGTAGGGCACGTCGCACTGCGGACAGAAGCCCGCGTCTCCGGTGATGTCGGCGCTACGGACCCGGGTGAAGGTGCGGGGGAAGCCGAATGCTTCGCGGTATCGGTGCACGTCCTGCGGGGCGATGTTCTCGCCGTGGCCGTTGGCGTGTATGTCGCCCTCGGCGATCAGCCACCAGCGGGCGGGGTCGCGCTGTCGGGCGTAGAGGCCGAGCAGGGACGGGGGCCAGGTGCTGAAGGCGAGGGGGTGCAAGCCGGGCGGTGTGAACTCGAAGCGGGCCGCCTGGGCCTTGCACATGGTGCACACCACATGCAGGACGAGCCAGATCGCGGGCAGTTGCTTCACGGGGCATCAGGGCGGCGACGGTTCACGGGAACGCTTCCACGGGGCAGCGGTGGGCGAGGCGATTATGCTTGCACAGTGCAATGTACCGTGTATGTCTGACGGCTGAGTCCGTTTGGCCGCTTTGGCCCCTGTGCTGACATGCGGGTCACCGCCTCGCGCACGAGCGTGGTTGCGGGTCTGCGGGGGGATGCCCGGTGCGGTGGCTCGTCCGCCGCGCCCGCGCCTCCCTGCTGCCGCGCCGTCCAGCGATCAGGCGAGCAGTTTGGTCTTCGCCCTGTCGAATTCCTCGTCCGTGAGCCCGCCGGATGCGCGCAGTTCGGAGAGCTTGGCCAACTCGTCGGTGTGGCTTGTCCCGGTGTTCGCCTCTGCCGCGGCCTTGCGGACGTATTCCCGGAATGCCGCTTCGGAGTCCTTCGCCTGCTTCACGTCGCGCCGGCCCATCCCGCGGCCCCGCGCGATCACGTAGACGAGGACGCCGAGGTAGGGCAGGACGATGCAGAACACGAGCCACCCGGCCTTGCCCCAGCCACTCAGGTCCTCGTCGCGGAAGATGTCCATGACGACCCGGAACAGCAGGAACAGCCACATGATCCACAGGAAGAAATACAGCATGGTGAGAAAGAGGTCGAGAAGCGGATAGTCGTCCATCTGTCTCCTTCGGGGGTACCCCCGCCTTGAGGCGGGTTGGTGAAACGAAGCTCCTGCGTGAGCGGGGCAGCAAGCGGCGGTTTGCCGCTGGGCGGACCGCCGTTGTCGGTGACCCGCACTAGAGTCGTCACCACAGTTGGAGGGGGTGATCGCGGTGATACGCGCCTACAAGTTTCTGCTGCGCCCTACCGTGCGGCAGGCTC
>NZ_JBNNJZ010000804.1:0-2909 GCF_050270335.1 Streptomyces sp. NPDC059900 | reverse complement strand
GTCCTGGTCGATGCGGTCCAGGCCCCACGACGGCGGGTTGTCCTGGGTGGCGTTGATGCTGAACTTCTTGGACTGGACGACCTTGCCGACGGCCGGGTCGGCGGCCAGGCGCTTGGCGTCGGTCTCGCTCAGGCCCTTGGCCGAGAAGCCGTTGATGGCGGAGGAGTAGTTGTGCTTCAGCTTGCCGCCGTACTCCTTGGCCAGGTCGGACTTGGCGCCCTTGTCGGCCTTCTCGTCGAGCATGACGATGTAGCTGCCCGCGACGGCGCCCTTGGCGTCGGCTCCGTAGACCTTGCCCTCGGCGGGGGTTGCCGCACCGGCGAACGAGGTCGCGAAGACGGTGACTCCGACCGCGGTGGCGGCGGTGGCTATCGCCGCGACGAGCTTCACCGAGCGCACACGCTTGTGAGTTGCCATGAAGAGGGGTCTCCTCGTGGTGTCTGTGGGGGGATGTGGGGGGTTTTCAAAACTTCGCTGCAACGGCCCCCGAGATCCGGAAGATCTCCGGGCGTTGGGACGAAACCATGTCTGATTGACGCGCGCAGATCAATACCTACATACACCTGTGACTTGTTCAACAAGGTTCTGTAATAACAAATCGGGCCCCCGTCGGCAGATCGGACACCACGGGGCCGAATCTCGTAAGTCCGCATAGATGTAAGGGGCTTGTGACGGCTCGGCTCCTTCTTGACGAGGAGGCCGCCCGGTCCGCAGGGAGGAGAGCGTGCCCGCCCGGTTCACCGTCCGGCACGACGAGCGCATCCCCGCCCCCGCCCTAGCTTCGAGCCATGGGGAATCAAGGCATGCGAGTACGGGGGATCGCCGCCCGGGCCGGCGGATGGAGCGCCAGGCACCGCTGGGCGGCCGTGGGCATCTGGGTGCTCTTCGTGGTGGTGTCGATGGCGCTCGGCTCCGCCGTGGGCCGCACGGACGTCGACCAGAACGATCTCAAGGGCGAGATCAACCAGGCGACACGGATCGTGGACGACGCGGGCATCAAGGAGCCGGTCGGCGAGAGCGTCCTGGTCCAGGCGAAGGAGAGCGGACCCGGCGCCCTCAAGGCGACCGATCCGCGCTTCCGGCAGGCCGTGGACGACGTCATGAAGGCGGTGCGGGCCACCGGTGAGGTGACGGCGGTGACATCGCCGTACAAGAGCGAATCGGTCTCCGAGGACGGCCGCAGCGCCCTGGTGCGGTTCGACATGCGCGGGGACGACGAGACGGCGGGTGATCGTGTCGGGCCCGTCCTGGACGCCGTCGGGAAGGTGGCCGACAGGCACGAGGGCGACGGGCTGCGGGTCGAGGAGATCGGCGGCGCCAGCATGCAGAAGACGTTCGACGACGCCTTCGGCGAGGACTTCAAGCAGGCGGAGTACTCCGCGGTCCCCGTCGCCTTCGGCATCCTGCTCATCGCCTTCGGCGCGCTGGTCGCCGCGCTGCTTCCGGTGGCCCTCGCCGTCACCGCGATCATGGCGACGATGGGCCTGATGGCCCTGGTCAGCCAGGTCCAGCCGATGAGCGAGACGGCGAACTCGGTGATGCTCCTGGTGGGCCTGGCGGTCGGCGTCGACTACTGCCTCTTCTATCTGCGGCGCGAACGCGAGGAGCGCGCCAAGGGCCGTGACGCGCGGACGGCGCTGGAGATCGCGGCGGCCACCAGCGGCCGGGCCGTGGTCGTCTCGGGCATCACGGTGTGCGTGGCCATGGCTGGCATGCTGTTCACCGGCATCGGCGAGTTCGAGGCGATGGGCGTCGCCTCGCTGATGGTGGTCGCGGTCGCCATGGTGGGTTCGGTGACGGTCCTGCCCGCGCTGCTCTCGCTGCTGGGCGAGCGGGTGGAGAAGGGCCGGGTGCCGTTCCTGCGGCGCCGGGAGCGGGCGGGCGGCGTGCCGAGCGAGAGCAGGCTGTGGCGCGCGGTCGTGGGCCGGGTCCTGAAGCGTCCGGTCGTCTCGGTGGTGATCGCGGCGGGTGTCCTCGCGGCGATCGCGCTGCCCGCGCTCGGCATGAAGACCCAGCAGCTCACCCTCGACCAGGAGTTCGGCGACTCGCTGCCGATCGTGGCGACGTACGACCGGGTCAATGAGGCGTTCCCCGGCGGCTCCGAGCCCGCCGAGGTCGTCGTGAAGGCCGACGACATCGGCGCGGCCGACGTACGGGCGGCGATCGACGGCTTCCGGGAGCAGGCCGTAAGCTCGGGGGCGTCCGGCGGGCCCGTCGAGGTGAAGGTGCACCCGCGCGAGAACGTCGCGTTCCTCACCGTGCCGCTGGTCGGCGGCTCCGATCAGGGCAAGGCCGAGAAGAGCCTCGATCTGCTGCGGGACAAGGTGCGGCCCGCGACGCTCGGCGAGGTCGACGGCGTCGAGGCGCCGGTGACGGGGCAGGTGGCGGGCTCCAAGGACTTCAACGACCAGCTCTCCTCGTCGGTCCCGCCGGTGTTCGCGTTCGTGGTGGTCTTCGCGTTCGTGCTGATGCTGCTCTCGTTCCGCTCGCTGACGATCGCGATCACGTCGATCGTCCTCAACCTGCTCTCGGTGGGGGCGGCCTACGGAATCCTGGTGATCGTCTTCCAGCACGGCTGGGGCGCGTCACTGGTGGGCGCCGAGGGAGTGGGCGCGATCATCGCGTGGCTGCCGCTGTTCCTGTTCGTGATCCTCTTCGGCCTCTCGATGGACTATCACGTGTTCGTCGTGTCGCGGATCAGGGAGGCACGGCTCCAGGGGCGTACGACGAAGGATGCGATCAGCCACGGTGTGGTGACCACGGCGGGCGTCGTGACGAGCGCGGCCGTGATCATGGTCGCCGTCTTCGCCATCTTCGGGACGCTGTCCATGCAGTCCATGAAGCAGATGGGCGTCGGACTCGCGGCGGCGGTCCTCATCGACGCGACGGTGATCCGCGGAGTGCTGCTC
>NZ_JBNNJZ010000803.1:2591-2917 GCF_050270335.1 Streptomyces sp. NPDC059900 | reverse complement strand
CGTCAGTGCCGTCCCCGCCGTGCACCGAGGGCTCCTCGCCCGCTGCCAGCCGCTCGACGGCGGTCAGGGGCTCCCTGCGGTCCCGGCGCAGCGCAAGGCCCGCCGCGAGTACGAGAACAGGGTCAGCGCCCTCACACCCTGAACAAGATCGTTCTCACCGATAACCACTGTACCGATGTTCCCCGAGGCCGGAGTCGACGACGACCCAGCCATATCCATAGGCCCCGTCAAGCTCCGGCACCCGCACCTGCGGGGCGAACAGCTTCCGTTTCGCGGTCGCGGACAGGACACGGTCCCCGGCGAGCACGCTGTGGCCGCGGTAAATG
>NZ_JBNNJZ010000803.1:0-2581 GCF_050270335.1 Streptomyces sp. NPDC059900 | reverse complement strand
GATGCCAGCGGAACATGTCCCGGGCCGTGGAGAGCATCCCGCCGTTGCCGCGCAGATTCCAGGACGGTCCGTCGGACGCCCAGGGATGGTCCATCGGCCGTCCCTGCGCGCGCCCGTGCCGGTCATACTCGACCGCGACCTGTTCACGCTTCCAGGCGGGCAGCACATAGCCGGTGCGGGTCATCCCGGCGGGCCGGAACAGGCTTTCGGCCAGGAAGCGTTCGTAGCTGAGGCCCGAGACCTTCTCGACGATCGCGGCGAGCACGCTGTAGCCGGCATTCGAATAGCGGAACTCCTTGCCGGGAGCCGACCGCAGCCGGGCCTTCATCACGCCGGCGAGCAACTCCGCTCGCGACAGCGGGTCGTAGTCGTCGCCGAGCGATTCGGGCAGGCCTGCCGTGTGCGTGAGGAGCTGGTGCAGGGTGATGGCCCGCTTGTCCGCGGGTACGGAGCCCAGATACGCGCCGATCCGGTCGCTCACCCGCAGCTTGCCGCTCATCTCCAGCTTCAGGATCGCGGCGGCGGTGAACTGCTTCGTGATCGACATGACGTCGTACACGGTGTCGCAGGTCGCGGGAGCCCTCGCCGCCCGGTCGGCGAGTCCGCGCCCCGCACAGTGCGTCAGCTCGCCCCCTCGGGCCGCGGCCACGGTGATGCCGAGCCCCGGCGGAAGTACGCGATCGAGGTAGCGGTCGACGTCCCGGTCGGCCGGGTTCCGGCTCGCCGGGGCTTGTCCCGCCTTTCCTCCCCCGGGGCCTGTTCCGGCGACGGTGTGCACATCCGAGCATCCGACGAGTGCGAGCACGAGTAACAGCACGAGGGAACCGAGGCGGCGCACGTAAGCCTCCAAGACAACGACGACAAATGTGCGACCCAGGTTGATCGCCGCTGCCGAGCTCGTTCAACGGATGAGCTGTGCGAGCTTGTGCGAGTGCGCGTACACGCAGGTCAGCTACGCACACCGGAACCGGAGGGACCCGCATGACGCCACCGCCCGTGCCGCCCCGCACCGCCGAAACGCCCGCGTTCATGGCGGAGTTGCGCCGCCTCAAGGCCTGGTCGGGCCTCAGCTACCGGGAGCTGGAGCACGCGGCGGCCAAGGCCGGTGAGGTGCTGCCGTATTCGACGGCCGCGACCATGCTGCGCCGGGACCGCCTGCCCCGCGAGAGAGTCCTTGTCGCCTTCGTCGTCGCGTGCGGCCTGGACGCCGACGGCACCCGGCGGTGGGCAGCCGCCCGCCGGGAAATCGCGATGGGCACCCAGCCGCCCGGCACGCTCCCCGCGCCCGCCGCGCCGCCGCCCGGGCGACGGCGCCGGCCGCGCTTGCGGCTTGCGGTCGTCGGTGTGGCGACGGCCCTCGCCGTCCTCGCCGGCGCGGGTGCGGGCGCGGCCGCATTCGGCACGACGAACGTGCAGGAGGAACAGACGGAGGTGAGTACGCACCAGCCCTGAGGGCGACGCTCAACCGGCTTCCTCCAGGGCGAAGGCCGCGGCCTCGTCGGAGGAGAGCCGGACGCCCTGGAGGAAGGCGCTCTTGCGGCTGCCCGCCGGTGGGTGTCCGGTGGTCGATGGGGCGCGTGCTCCTGTCGTGGGACGGCCGGTCGGTATCCGGGCGCGGAAAAGTTGTTGCCCGGGCCCAGCCGGGCGCGATACGGTCACCGCACTCTAAAGATCACGCTCTCTGGAAACATCGCCGCAGAACGGGAGCAGGTCCGCGCACAGCAGCGCGGGGCCACGGAGGGGCGGCACCTGGTTTCGTCTGCCCTCCGGAGGTTTCCCCGTGAAGATCGGTCTCGGTCTGCCCATCGATGATCCTGCCCAGCTGCTGGCCTGGGCCCAGCGCTGCGACATCGGTCCCTTCAGCACACTCGGCCTGCTCGACCGGCTTGTCTTCGACAACCCCGAGCCCCTCATCGCCCTTGCCGCACTGGCCGGCGCCACCTCCCGCATCCGCCTGCAGACCGAGGTGCTGATCGCGCCCGTGCACAACACCGCGATGCTGGCCAAGCAGACGGCGACGCTCGACCGCATGTCCGGCGGCCGGTTCACGTTCGGTATCGGCATCGGCGGCCGCGAGGACGACTGCCTGGCCGCGGGCATCGACATCCGGCGCCGGGGGCGCCGCCTCGACGAGCAGATGCCCCTGCTGCGCCGGACCTGGCGCGGTGAGCCCTACGGCGACGGCGTCGGGCCGATCGGCCCCTCTCCCGCGACGCCCGGCGGCCCGGAGGTGCTGTTCGGCGGCTTCGCTCCGGCAGCGATCGAGCGTGTCGGACGGTTCGGCGACGGCTTCCTCGGCGCCGCGCTGCCACCGCAGTTCATGACCGGCCTGTTCCGCGACGTGGAGACGGCCTGGGAGAAGTACGACCGCCCCGGCCGGCCGCGCCTGGTCGCTCAGGTCAACGCCGCCCTCGGTCCGCAGCACACCATCGAGCAAGCCCGGCGCAACATCCGCGGCTACTACGCCTTCAGCGGCCGCGCCGACTACATGGCCGATGGTCTGCTCGCCACACCGGAGACGATCCGTAAGGCGATCGATGGCTTCGCCGGCATCGGCGCCGATGAAGTCATGCTCTACTGC
>NZ_JBNNJZ010000802.1:0-2928 GCF_050270335.1 Streptomyces sp. NPDC059900 | reverse complement strand
AAGGTGGGCGCATGCCCACGTTACCGCGAGAGCAGCCGGAACCGACCCCGGCGAAGTCCCATGAGGCCCGGCGGATGGCCGAGTCGTTCGGCGCGGACGCACCACGCTATGACCAGGCCCGGCCCGGCTACCCCGAGGTGTTGATCGCCCGGATCGTCGCGGGGAGCCCCGGATCCCCCGGATCCGACGTGCTCGACGTCGGCTGCGGCACCGGCATCGCGGCCCGCCAGTTCCGGGCGGCAGGCTGCGCCGTGCTCGGCGTCGAGCCCGATGCGCGGATGGCCGGCTTCGCGCGGGACCGTGGCCTGCCGGTCGAGGTGGCGGCCTTCGAAGACTGGCAGCCGGCAGGGCGGACGTTCGACGCGGTCATCGCCGCCCAGTCATGGCACTGGGTGGATCCGTCCGCCGGCGCCGCGAAGGCGGCACAGGTGCTGCGCCCCGGGGGACGCCTTGCGATCTTCGGGCACGCGTACGAGCCGCCGCCCGAGGTGGCCGAACCGTTCGCCGCCGCTTTCCGGCGGGCGGCGCCCGACTCCCCGCTCAGCGGCCAGCCGGCCCGGCGCCCGCTCTCCCTCTACCAGGCGGCGTACGAGAAGTTCGCCGACCAGATCCGGGAGACCGGGCAGTTCCATGACCCCGAACAGTGGCGCTTCGACTGGGAGCAGCCCTACACGCGCGGCCAATGGCTGGACCTGCTGCCCACCACCGGCGGCCTCACCCGGCTGCGCCCCGACCAGCTGGCCGAGGTACTGGACGCCGTCGGAAGCGCCATCGACGCGCTGGGAGGCCGCTTCACGATGCACTACACCACCCTGGCCACGACCGCCGTCCGCGCCGCTGTCTCCTGAGTCAGGCGTCGCCGCCGAGCATGGCGGCGGTCAGAACGTTGCCGGCGACGCCCCAGCCTCCGTCGGCGACCTCATCGACGAGCACGACGGTGGTGGCGCGGGCCCGCTCCCCGTATATCTCCGCGTACAGGTCGGCGGTGCGCTCGACGATCTTCTTCTTGTCCTCGGCGGTGACGGTCCCCGCGGGCACCTTGAAATGGGCGAAAGGCATGGCTGTCTCCTCTGTGCATCGGCTGAAGGCGTCGGTGTTCGCCGCGGCGTACGGCTGTGCCGTCAGACCATGCCTCCGTTGGCGCGCAGGACCTGGCCGTTCACCCAGCGCCCCGCCGGGCCGGCGAGGAAGGCGACCACCCCTGCGATGTCTTCCGGGGTGCCGAGCCGCTCCAGGGGCGGGGTCTTGGCGAGCTGGTCGATCTGCTCGGGCGTCTTGCCCTCGAGGAACAGGTCCGTGGCCGTGGGGCCGGGGGCGACGGCGTTCACGGTGATGTCCCGTCCGCGCAGCTCGCGGGCGAGGATCAGCGTGAGGGATTCGACGGCGGCCTTGCTCGCCGCGTACGCACCGTAGGCCGGGAACCGGGTGCCGACCACGGAGGTCGAGAACCCCACGAACGCGCCGCCCGCGCGCAGCCGCCGGGCGGCCTGCTGCGCGACGACGAAGGTGCCGCGGATGTTGGTGCGGTGCACGGCGTCGAGCACCGCCAGGTCGAGGTCGGCGATCGGGGAGAGCGCGAGCCGGCCGGCGCAGTTCACCACGACGTCCACGCCGCCGAACTCCTGCTCCGCCCGGCCGAACAGCGCGGCGACCGCGTGCTCGTCGGCCACATCGGCCTGCACGGAGATCGCCGACCCGCCGCCGGCGGTGATCGACGCCACCGTCTCCTCGGCGGCGCCGGCGTCGCGGGCGTAGTTCACCACCACGGCGAAGCCGTCCCGGGCGAGCTGGAGGGAGACCGCCCGGCCGATGCCGCGTGATCCGCCGGTGACGACGGCGACACGCACGGCGGACGCAGAGGGTGTGGTCGAAGGCTGGTTCGTAGTCATGTCCTCCACGATGCGCGGCATCGGCCGGCGCAACCAGGGGATGTCATCCCCTGGGTCGGCGGTCCGCCCGGACGCAGAATGGCCCCATGAGTTCCGCGAAATACACCGAGCTGGGGGCATTCCTGCGCTCGCGGCGTGCCCGCATCCGCCCCGCCGACGTGGGACTCCCCCACGGGCCACGGCGCCGGGTGCCGGGGCTGCGCCGCGACGAGGTCGCCCAGCTCGCGGGCGCGTCGGTGGACTACTACAACGAACTCGAACGCGGCGCCGGCTCCCAGCCCTCCGAGCAGATGATCGCCGCGCTGGCCAGGGCGCTGCGCCTGACCGGCGACGAGCGCGACTACCTCTACCACCTGGCCGACCGCCCGGTGCCCGCGCGCGGCGGACCGGCCTCGCACGTCCATCCGGGGATGCTCGACCTGCTCGGCCGGCTGACGTCGACACCCGCGCAGGTCATCACGGACCTGCACGTCACCCTCGTACAGAATCCGCTGGCGGTGGCGTTGCTCGGGGACCAGTCAGGTCTCCGGGGCGCGCGGGCCAGCTTCGTCCACCGGTGGTTCACCGACCCCGACGCCCGGCTGCTGTATCCCGAGGCCGATCACGAGGGCCAGTCCCGCGCCTTTGTCGCCGACCTGCGGGCAGCCGCCGCCCGGCGCGACGCAAAGGACACCGAGGCCGCCTCGATGATCGACTCGCTGCTCGGCACCTCTGCCGAATTCGCCGCGCTGTGGGCCGATCACGACGTGGCCTTCCGGCGCGACGACCGCAAGCGCCTCAACCACCCCTCGCTCGGCCTGATCGAGGTCAACTGCCTCAACCTGTTCAGCGAGGACGGCCGGCAGCGGCTGCTCTGGTTCACCCCTGCGGTCGGCACCGACAGCGCCGGTCTCTTCGACCTGCTCGCCGTCCTCGGCACCCAGAAAGTGTGACCCCGGCCGCACCTTCAACAAATTGTTGACTCTATCGTGCCTGGTCAGCGCGGTAATCACCGGGCCCTGGCCGCAGTTCGTCCGGCACGGCGCCGTAAGATCCCGGG
>NZ_JBNNJZ010000801.1:0-2934 GCF_050270335.1 Streptomyces sp. NPDC059900 | reverse complement strand
CTATATGGCAGAGGCCATCCGCGATGGCCTGCGGCTGGAAGCGATCGCGGCCGATATCGCCGGTGACGGCGATACCGCGCTGCAACTGCTGGATATCAACACCTACGACATCGCCGTCCTCGACCGTGACATTCCCGGCCCGTCCGGCGACGAAGTCGCCAAACGCATCGTCGCCTCCGGCAGCGGCATGCCGATCCTCATGCTCACCGCGGCCGACCGGCTGGACGACAAGGCCTCCGGGTTCGAACTCGGCGCCGACGACTACCTGACGAAGCCCTTCGAACTCCTGGAACTCGTGCTCCGGCTCAGGGCCCTTGATCGCAGGCGTGCCCACAACCGGCCGCCGGTGCGTCAGATCGCGGGCCTGCGCCTGGATCCCTTCCGCCGCGAGGTCTACCGCGAGGACCGCTACATCGCGCTCACCCGCAAACAGTTCGCGGTCCTCGAGGTCCTCGTCGGCGCCGAAGGCGGTGTCGTCAGCGCCGAAGAGCTCCTGGAGCGGGCGTGGGACGAGAACGCCGACCCGTTCACCAACGCCGTACGCATCACGGTCTCCGCGCTGCGCAAACGCCTCGGCGAACCCTGGCTCATCGCCACCGTGCCCGGCGTCGGCTACCGCATCGACACCACCCCCGGCACCGGACACGGGAGCGGTGAGCGTGGATAGGCAGCCCGGATGGAGCGTGCGCCTCAAGCTCACCCTCAGCTACGCCGGATTCCTCATGCTCGCGGGGCTCCTGCTGCTCGGTGCCGCGGGGTTCTTCCTGCTGCGCCAGGGCTGGTTGCGGACCAACGAGGAGGGGGCGTGGAGACAGAGTCCGGGCATCGACATCGTGCGCGGTTTCGGGCCGATGGCAGCCGTGGTCATGCTGTTCCTGCTGGTTTTCGGGCTTCTGGGAGGCTGGCTCCTCGCCGGACGCATGCTCGCGCCGCTGGATCGCATCACCCACGCCACCCGGGCGGCCGCGGCCGGATCGCTGTCCCACCGGATCCATCTGCCCGGCCGCAGGGACGAGTTCCGCGAACTGGCCGACGCCTTCGACACGATGCTCGCGCAGCTCGAAGCGCACATCGCCGAACAGCGGCGCTTTGCCGCCAACGCCTCCCACGAGCTGCGGACCCCGCTGGCGATCTCCAAGACACTCATCGACGTCGCCCGCGCCGATCCCCACCACGACAGCAGCGAACTCGTCGAGCGCCTGCACACCATCAACACCCGGGCCATCGACCTCACCGAGGCCCTGCTGCTGCTCAGCCGCGCCAACCAGCGCTCCTTCACCCCACAACACCTCGACCTGTCCCTCGTCGCGGAGGAAGCAACCGAAACGCTCCACCCGCTGGCGGAACGGCACGGCGTCACCCTCGAGACCAGCGGCGACATCGCCCCCACATCCGGGTCGCCCGCCCTCCTGCTGCAGCTGACCACGAACCTCGTCCACAACGCGATCGTCCACAACCTGCCCCGAGGCGGCACCGTCCAAGTCCACACCGGCGTACGCCCCCACAGCGTGGTGCTCACCGTCGAGAACACCGGCGAACAGCTCGCCCCCCAGCTGGTGGCGACCCTGACCGAACCCTTCCAGCGCGGCACCGAGCGCATCCACACCGACCAGGCAGGCGTCGGCCTGGGCCTGGCCATCGTCAAGACCATCACCCGGGCACACCACGGAACCCTCACCCTGGCCCCGCGCCCCGCCGGCGGGCTGCGCATCACCGTGGAACTGCCCCGGACAGCACACGGGTGAGCCCTCGGTCCGGGAGGGCCGGGCCAGTGGATGGCTGGTGACGCCGGCGGGCGCGCGCGCAGAGCCGCGCGCCGGTGGATGCCTCCGCGTGTCTGCTTTTCGAGTCGATCCAGGCATCTGGGTGATCTGGGGGCGAATGGTGAGTTTGGCCTCCTTAGTATCTGGCTTCGTGACAGACGGGAAGAGCCGGCCGCGTACGGCTGACCATGCGACCGGTGTAATTGTTCTGGGGGCCGGTCCGGCCGGGCTTGTGCTCGGCAACATCCTCTTGGACCACGGGATCGACTGCGTCGTCCTGGAGCGGGCCGAGCGCGCCCATGTCGAGACACGGGCGCGCGCAGGATTCCTGGCGGCCAACACCGTGCAGATTCTTGACGAGCACGGTCTGGCCGAGGGCCTGCACCGGCGCGGACGGATGCACGGCACCTGTGAGTTCCGCACCGGCGACGGCCGCTTCCGGCTGGACTACAGCGGACTCGGCCGCAAAGAGCTCCACACCGTCTACCCGCAGCAGGACCTGGTGTGCGACCTGTTGACGCGCTTCCTGGCGCGCGGCGGACAGCTGCGTTTTGCCACGGAGGCCCTGGCCGTACGCGATGCCGACAGCGAACGGCCCGCGGTAGCCGTACGCGAGGCCGACGGGCGGCCGGCTGTGTGGCGGGCCCGGTATGTGGCCGGCTGCGACGGGCGGCACGGCGCGGCCCGGCGCTCCCTGCCTGCCGGAACGGTCCGCCACCACCGCGATCACGGCGTGACCTGGCTGGGGCTGCTCGCCCAGGCGCCGCCGAGCATGGATGCTGTCGGCTACGCGGTGCACGAGCGCGGCTTCGCCGGGCACATGGCCCGCACCAGCGAGGTCACCCGCTACTACCTGCAGTGCGAGCGCGGCACCACCGCCGACGCCTGGGCCGAGGAACGCATCTGGGACGAGCTGGAGCGGCGCATGCGGGCGCGCGAGTACGGCCCGCTGCGCCGCGGGCCCATCCTGCAGCGCTCCGTGGTCGACCTGGAATCCGACGTACTCGAACCCCTGCGCCACGGCGCGCTGTTCCTCGCGGGCGACGCCGCCGGGCTGATCAGCCCGTCCGCGGCCAAGGGCGCCAATCTCGCGGTGCTGGAAGCCGCGCTCCTGGCCCGCGCCCTGATCGACGCCCTCACATCCCGGGACTCCGCCGGCCTCGACGCCTAC
>NZ_JBNNJZ010000800.1:0-2936 GCF_050270335.1 Streptomyces sp. NPDC059900 | reverse complement strand
GCCGGGCGCGCGTGGTCTCCCAGCCGGTCACGGAGTACATCCGCTTCGAGCACGCCATCACCGGCGCCAACCTGTACGCCGGGGAACAGGTGCGCTGGCTGCCACGTGCCCGCGCCTCGCATCTGCTGCTGCCGGGCAACGACTTCTGGCTGATCGACGACCGCATCGTCCGCTTCAACATCTTCTCCGGCGACGGTCAGGCCATCGAGCCGCAGGCCAGCACCGACCACGGCGTCATCAAGCAGTGTGCGGACGCCTTCGAGATGGTCTGGGATCTGGGCGTCGACCACCACCAGTTCACCCTCTGACCCGCATCACCGCACACCGATGACCAGTACGCCCTCATCGGCCGCCCAGGCCGCCCGCGCCCAGGTCGCCGCGCGTCTGGTCGACGTCCGCAAAAGCGCCGGCCTGAAAGCCGTCGAGGTCGCCGAGGCGTGCGGCTGGCACAAATCGAAAGTGTCGCGGCTGGAGAACGCGCGGATGCTGCCCACGGACGCGGACATCCGCGCCTGGTGCACCGCCTGCCGCACCCCGGCCGTCGTGGATGAGCTGATCGCCCGCACCCGCGATGCCGACCTGCTGTACGTGGAGTGGAAGCGCCTGCACCGCACCGGCATCCGCCGCATGCAGGAAAGCGCCGTCCCCCTGTACGAGTCCACGCGCCTGTTCCGCGTGTACTGCTCCAACGTGATCCCCGGTCTCTCCCAGGTACACGGCTACGCCGAGCAGCTCCTGACGACGATCAGCGACTTCCAGGGAACCCCCAACGACGCCCCGGAAGCCGCCACCGCGCGCCTGGAGCGCTCCCGCGTCATCTACGAATCCCAGCACCGCTTCGTGCTCCTCATCGAGCAGAGCGTGCTCTCCTACCGCTTCGGCACGCCCTCGGTGATGGCCGGGCAGCTCGGCTATCTCCTGGAGATCATGTCGCTGCCCACCGTGGCGTTCGGCATCATCCCCAGCGACGCGGAACGCTCCATGTGGCCGCTGGAAACGTTCATGATCTTCGATACCACGCGGGTGCAGGTCGAGACACTGACGGCGGAGATCAACGTCAAGGACCCCGACGAGATCCAGGTCTACGCCCGCGCGTTCGACCGGCTGCGGCAGATGGCCGTCTTCGGCCCTGCCGCACGGGCACTGATCACCGCGCAGATCGCCGCTCTCGACTGACACCGGGCGCAACTTCCCGCAACTTCCTGGCGGCTTAACTCTCGCTTTCTCTAGCGTCGTTGCTGTGTCACCGGCCGCCCGCCGAATCCCTTGCGGGCTCCCCTGCGCCCGGCATCGGGGGGCGGCCGGACCAAACACCCGAGAGGACGAGGCCGTGACGACGATGACGAGCCAGCACCCCAGCCAGGCTGATCCGGTGAACCTCGCGATCGTCGACAACGCTGTCCATCGCGCCGAAGGTCTCGCCGCCGCCGACCCCACGAATCCGCTGGCCGACGGGGTGGCCGCCGAGCTGGCCGAGCATCTGCTCGCGCTGATCCCGCAAGCCGAGTACCGGCTGACGCGCATGCCCGAGCGCACCCCCGCCCAGCGGCGGGCCCGCGACGTCCTCGCCGATTCCATCCGACACGCGCATTCCGTCCACCACGACGAGGACCACGACCGCTTCAGCAACCCGGCGGCACGCCTGTATCTGCTGTCCGGGGCGTGCCAGCTGATGAAGCACGCCATGGTGCCGTCCGCGTGGTGAGCCGCTGGGAGCGCTGGCGAGCCCGTCGCCCGGTGCGCTCGCGCATCGCCGAGACCGCCATCACCACCATCCTCGTCGCGCTGTTGACCGTGACGTTCGCGGCATTGCTGCACACCGTGCTGACCAACTCCTGACCCCGCATCTTGACGGAGGTTGACGATGAGTACGCCCACCGGCCCGATCCCCGGTCCGGACCCGCCCGGCTCTCCGCCCCCGCACACGACTGCCCCGACCGACACGACCGACACGACCGGCACGACGAAGGAGAATCGCCATGGATAAGCACAAGGGAGAACCGTCCGACAAGCCGATGCCGCCCCCGCCTCCGCCGTCTCCCGACGGCAGCGGACCGCAGAGGTAAGCGCCCGTGGACTTCCGGCAGATCGCCAGCACCGAGCTTGAGGCCATGGGGGCTTTCCGGTCCCCGTGGCTTCGGCCCGCGTTCCACGCCGTCGACCGCGAAGCGTTCGCCCCCGCCCTGTTCTGGTCGCCGACCGCCGACGATGACGGCCGGTACCCGGTGCTGGACCGCGAGCGGGACGAGAACGGGTGGCGGCGGACGGTGTGGGGCACGCACGCCTCGCTGATCACGCAGATCGACGACGGCGCCGTCAGGCCCGAGGACGGGCCCGCTCTCGTCGGCGGGGATTTCACGTCGTCGATCTCCGCCCTGGACATCGCCTACGAAAAGCTCAACCACCTCGACCTCGAAGAGGGGCGCCGGGTGCTGCATGTGGGCACCGCCTCGGGCTACGACTCGGCGCTCCTGTGCGAACGCGTCGGCGAGGAACGGCTGACCACGATCGAGTTCGATCCGGTGCTGGCGGCGTGGGGGGAGAAGAACCTCCGCGCGGCCGGGTACGCGCCCACCACCGTGTGCGGCGACGGGCTGGCCGGGTGGGAGCCTACGGCGCCCTATGACCGGATCATCGCCACGTGCGCCGTCCGCACCATCCCCGACGCCTGGCGGCAGCAGGCCGCCGAGGGAGCGCTCATCCTGGCCCCGCTGACCACCGCCTACTCTCCCGGCGCCCTGATGAAACTGACCGTGCGAAACGGGGTGGCGTCGGGTCGGTTCGTGGGACCCGCGTTCTACATGCTGGCCCGCTCCCACCGCATCAACCGACAGCTCAACCCGCCCGACAGCAAGACCAAGACGGCTTCTGCGATCTCCCCGGCCACCGTGCTGGACCGGGACTGGGGCCAGGACTTCGCGATCGGCCTGCACACC
>NZ_JBNNJZ010000799.1:0-2941 GCF_050270335.1 Streptomyces sp. NPDC059900 | reverse complement strand
GGAGGAGGCGGCGCTCGCGCGGGCCGAGGCGCGGTGCCTCGCGGACGCGGAGGCGCGGGCGCGCCGCCGGGCACGGGACGCAGTGCGCCGGGCCGCGGAGGACGTGCGCTTCACGGCGGCCTTCGCGGACGAGATACGCCGCCTCTTCCCCGCCTGCCCCGATGAGCGGACCCGGGCGATCGCCGCGCACGCGTCGGTGCGGGGCAGCGGGCGGGTGGGCCGGAGCGCGGCGGGCCGGGCGCTGTCCGCCTCCGCGGTGACGGCGGCCGTGGTGGCCGCCGTCCGGCACACGGACACGCCGTACGACCGCCTCCTCATGAGCAAAGTCCCCCGCGGCGAGGCCCGCCGCCGGATCGCCCCGGCGGTGGAAGCGGTACTCCGGGCCTGGCGGGAGCCGGGGCACGAGGGCCTGGCGGTCTGAACAGCGGCACGCGGAGCCTGGCCCCTGGGCCTGAGATCCGGACCCCCGCGTCGGGGTACGACCCCAGCAGCCCGGGGCTTGCGGCCCGCCGCCCGGGGCCTGTAGCCCACGGCCCGAAACGGGACGCCGGGACGCCCGACGCCAACGCCCGCAACGCATGCCCCGACATCCGTCACCCCTGGCCCGCACCCCACATCGCAACGCCCGCCACCCGCAGCCGGCACCTGCCACGCGCAGCCCGCAGCCCGCAGCCCGCGACCCGCTTCCCCGTCCCAGACGGCCGCGCATGCCTTCGCGCGTCCCGCGCATGGTCTTCTGCCCGGTAGGGGCAATTCACTTGTGGTACGACGCCGCGCCATGGAGGATCACTGCGGCTCACTCACCTGACGGCTGCCTTACACGACGCGGGAGTTGCCATGATCGAGGGACCATATTTCGTGCTCGTCGTCCTTGGTGCGCTCGCCGCGGGCCTGGTCGCCGGAGCGTTCGTCGCGTTCTCCACGTTCGTGATGCCCGCCCTGGCCGCGCTGCCCCCGGCGCAGGGCATCGCGGCGATGCAGTCGATCAACGTCAAGGCGGTCACCGCCGGGTTCATGGCCGTGTTCATGGGCGCCGCGGGCCTCAGCGCCGTCGTCGCCGTCGTCACCTTCGTGCTCTGGCCCGACGAAGGCACCGTCGAGCTGCTCCTGGGCAGCGCGCTGTATCTGTTCGGCTCGTTCGGGGTGACCGTCGTCGCGAACGTCCCGCGCAACGACGCCCTCGCCAAGCTCGACGCGCAGGCGCCGCAGAGCGCGGACTACTGGCGTACGTACGTCGGTGAATGGACCCTGTGGAACCACATCCGGGTCGGAGCCTCGCTGGCCGCATCGGCGTCCTTCATTCTCGCGCTGACCTGACCTGACCTGACCTGACCCGCTCCAGCCCGGCACGGACCCGCGGACATGCCGGGCCCGCCCTCCCGTCGTACAGTGGCCGAAAGCCTGCGAGAGCACGCGAGGGAGACGGCCATGGCCGACCCCAAAGGCTTCCTCACCACCGCCCGCCGGGAATGGCCGCGCCGCCCCGTCGGCGAACGGGCCAAGGACTGGGACGAGGTGTACGTCCCCGGCGCACTGCTGCCGATCGTCGAGCGGCAGGCCGACCGCTGCATGGACTGCGGCATCCCCTTCTGCCACGACGCCTGCCCGCTGGGCAACTTGATCCCCGACTGGAACGAACTCGTCTCGCGCGCCGACTGGCGGACGGCCGCGGAGCGGCTGCACGCCACGAACAACTTCCCCGAGTTCACCGGCCGCCTCTGCCCCGCCCCCTGCGAGTCGGGCTGTGTCCTCGCCATCAACCAGCCCGCGGTGACCATCAAGAACGTCGAGGCGGCCATCGCCGACCGCTCCTGGCAGGACGGCCTCAACCCGCCCCGTCCCCCGGACCGGCACTCGGGCAAGGCCGTCGCCGTCGTCGGCTCGGGACCGGCCGGACTCGCCGCCGCCCAGCAGCTGACCCGGGCCGGACACACCGTCGCCGTGTACGAGCGCGACGACCGCGCGGGCGGGCTCATGCGCTACGGCATCCCCGCGTTCAAGATGGAGAAGCACCACCTGGAGCGGCGGCTCGCGCAGATGCGGGACGAGGGCACGGTCTTCCGTACGTCCGTCACGATCGGGCGCGACATCGGCGCCGCGGAGCTGCGCAGCCGGTACGACGCGGTGGTGCTCGCCGTCGGCGCCACCGCCTGGCGTGAACTGGACGTCCAGGGGCGGGAGTTGCACGGCATCCACCAGGCGATGGAGTATCTCCCGTTCGCCGACCGCGTGTGCGAGGGAGACCTCGACACCTCCCCGCTGTCCGCCGCGGGCAAGCACGTCGTGATCGTCGGCGGCGGCGACACCGGAGCGGACTGCCTGGGTACGGCGGTCCGTGAAGGCGCCGCGTCCGTCACGCAGCTGGACATCTACGAACGGCCGGGCGACCTGCGCGACGAACTGGCCGAGCCCTGGCCGACGTACCCGAAGATCTACCGCCTCTCCCCCGCCCACGAGGAGGCGGACGAGCTCCGCGTCTCTCCGGCGGCGGACGCCGACGCCCGCCTCTTCGCCGCGTCCACCCTCCGCTTCGACGGCGACGCGGCGGGCCGGGTGCGCGCCCTGCACGTGACCGAGGTCGACGCGGAGCGCCGCCCGCGGCCCGGCACCGCGCGTACGCTCCCCGCCGATCTGGTGCTGCTCGCGCTCGGATTCTCCGGGCCGGAGCGGACGCCGGGCGGCCTGGTCGACCAGCTCGGCCTCCACCTCGACGACCGCGGCACCCTCGCCCGCGACGCGGACTTCGCGACGAACGTGCCGGGTGTCTTCGCGACGGGCGACGCGGCCCGCGGCCAGTCGCTGATCGTGTGGGCCATCGCCGAGGGCCGCTCGACGGCAGCCGCGGTGGACCGGTGGCTGACGGGCGCGACCCGGCTCGCGGCGCCGATCGGGCCGCACGACCGCCCGATGACCGTGTGAGGCTCCCGGTACCGGTCACAGC
>NZ_JBNNJZ010000798.1:0-2955 GCF_050270335.1 Streptomyces sp. NPDC059900 | reverse complement strand
GCTCTGTACTGCGCTCATGCACCATGGGAACGATTATGGCCAGTCCATGCATTGGACGGATGAGTCTTGTGTGCCTACGTTCGATGCATGCCTCCTGCCAGTAGCGGGGCGTCCGCCACCCACGCGGCCGCCCTTCCCCAGCCGTCCCCTTCTGCTGAGCCCGCCGACACCCGCCTGACCCCCGGCGGCCCCGGCTATCGCCGGATGAGCTTCGCCCTCTTTCTCGCGGGCGTCGCCACCTTCGCCCTCCTCTACTCCACGCAGGCACTGCTCCCCCTGGTCTCCGCCGATTTCGGCGTCAGCGCGAGCTCGGCCAGCTGGACGGTGTCGGCGGCGACGGGCGCTCTGGCCCTCTTCGTCCTGCCCCTGAGCGCGCTCAGCGAGCGGTTCGGGCGGCGGACGCTGATGACGGTCTCGCTGACCGTCGCGGTGGTCGTGGGTCTTCTCGTCCCCTTCGCGCCCTCCGTCGGCGTGCTCATCGCGCTGCGAGCCGTGCAGGGGGCGGCCCTGGCCGGGCTTCCGGCGTCCGCGATGGCCTTCCTCGCGGAGGAGGTCAGGCCCAAGGCCCTGGTCGCCGCGATCGGCATGTTCGTGGCGGGCAACTCCATCGGCGGCATGAGCGGGCGCATCATCACCGGCTGGGTCGCGCAGGCATGGGGCTGGCGCGTGGCCGTGGGCGTCGTGGGTGTCGTGGCGGTCCTGTGCGCCGTCGCCTTCCGCGCGCTGCTTCCCGCGCCGCGCCACTTCACGGCGGGCTCGCTCAACCCCAAGGCGCTCGGCCGGACGATCCGTTCGCACCTCTCCAACCCGCTGCTGTGCAGGCTGTACGCGATCGGCGCGCTGTTCATGACGGTGTTCGGCGCGGTCTACACCGTGATCGGCTACCGCCTCACCGAAGCGCCCTTCTCGCTCCCGCAGGGCGTCATCGGCTCGATCTTCCTGGTCTACCTCGTCGGTACGGTCTCGTCGGCCGCCGCGGGCAAGCTCGTGACGCGGCTCGGCAGGCGCGGCGCGCTGTACCTGGCGGTGAGCACGACGGCGGGCGGCCTGCTGCTTTCCCTGTCCGACTCGCTGGTCATGGTCCTTCTCGGGCTCGTCCTGATCACCGCGGGCTTCTTCGCGGGCCACGCGGTCGCCTCCTCGTCCGTCAGCCGTACGGCGACCGCGGGGCGCGCGCAGGCTTCGGCGCTCTACCAGTCCGCGTACTACCTGGGCTCAAGCGCAGGCGGCACGCTCGGCGCGGTGGCCTTCCACGCGGGGGGCTGGGCCGGGACGGTGGGCCTGGGGATCCTCGCGGTGCTCGGCGTCGCGTCCATCACCGTCTGGGGTTCGCACGCGGCGCGCGTCCAGGAGCGGGAGCAGCGGCGCCGGGGGCTCGTGGCCGCGCACTAGCCGTCCGGGGCCCAGCGGCGCCCCCTCTCCCACCTGCGGGTTTTCCTACTCCGGGGGCCGTTGTCAGTGGGCTGCGGTAGCTTCCGAAGTGCTGGGACTTTCGTGGCAGCCGCAGGGGTGGGTTGGGATGACTGACATCGCAGGGACGACGTCGGAACTGGACGTCACACTGGAGAAGCACCGGGTCGAACTGACCGGGTACTGCTATCGCATGCTGGGCTCCGCCTTCGAGGCGGAGGACGCGGTGCAGGACACCATGGTCCGCGCCTGGCGGAGCTACGAGAAGTTCGAGGGCCGCTCCAGCCTCCGGTCGTGGCTGTACCGCATCGCGACGAACGTCTGCCTGGACATGCTGAACGCCGGCAACCGCCGCGCCCGGCCCATGGACCTGACGGCGGCGGCTCCCCTGGCGCAGGCCGCGCTCTCCCCCCGTCCGGACAACGTCTGGCTGGAGCCGATGCCGGACGCGCGCATGCTGCCGTCCGTCAGCGACCCCGCGGAGGCGGCCGTGGCCAAGGAGTCCGTGCGGCTCGCGTTCGTCGCCGCCCTCCAGCAACTGCCGCCCAAGCAGCGGGCGGTGCTCATCCTGCGCGAGGTCCTCGCGTGGAAGGCCAGCGAGGCTGCCGAGCTCCTCGACACCTCGGTGGCCTCCGTCAACAGCGCGTTGCAGCGTGCGCGGGCGACGCTGGCCGAGGGGCCCGGGGACGACACCGCGGTGTCCGACCCTCTGGACGACGAGCAGCAGAAGCTCCTGGAGCGTTACGTCGCGGCCTTCGAGGGCTATGACATGGCGGCGCTGACGGCTCTCCTCCACGAGGACGCCATCATGACGATGCCCCCGTTCGACCTGTGGCTGCGCGGCACGTCCGACATCACCGGCTTCATGTCGACCATCGGCGCCTCCTGCGCGAACAGCAAGCTCTTCCCGGTCAACGTCAACGGCACGCCGGGCTTCGCCCACTACAAGCCCGACCCCGAGAAGGGCGGGTACGCACCCTGGGCGGTCCAGGTCATCGAGATCTCAGAAGGGCGGATCGCGGGCTTCCACTGCTTCCTGGACACGCCCCGGTGGTTCCCGCTGTTCGGCCTGCCGGCCCACCTCGACCTCAATGGGGAGCCCGACGAGGTCCAGTAGCTCGCGCAGGGCCGGGGCCGCGTTGCGTACGCGGATCCGGCCGTCCGCGCGGCGGGCGGTGAGCTGGAGTCTTGCCAGGGCGTCGATCGCGGCGAGCACGGGTGGGCCGACGCCCGCCACGTCGCACACGAGGACTTCCGCGCCGGTCGCTTGCAGCGTGGCGCGGGCCTCCTCGCAGAGGCCGTGCGTCTTCTCTTTGTCCAGGGTGCCGGTGAGGGTCAGGGTCGGGTGCTTGTTTGGGTTCACGTTGGGGGGACTGGGCGGGACGCCGGAACTCATCGGTAGGTTCGGCAGGGTCTCCTGCGGCGGGCTTTGTCCCCAACCCCGCCCCTTCCCGAAAACTCGCTGGCGCGAGGGCCTTGAGCGCCGTCATCACCGGCTTCGCCGAGTTCGTCCTCAAACGCCGGACGGGCTGGAATCTCCAGCCC
>NZ_JBNNJZ010000797.1:0-2967 GCF_050270335.1 Streptomyces sp. NPDC059900 | reverse complement strand
GCCTGGATCCGGTGCTGGCCGGGGTACTGGCCGACGCGGCGCGGTGGTTGTGCCGTACGCGCCCGTCGGCGGCCTGGCTGCGGGGCGCGGAACCCGACTGGGGCCGCCCCTGGGACGGGGAAGCGAGCGGGGCTGAACTCCAAGCCCTGTCCGCACGCCTGTCCCCCGTTCTCCGCGCCGCGCCGAGCGCCTGGGACAGGGCCGTGGCCCGGCAGCTGGACGACTGGATCCACGGCCAGGACCGGTGGCTGCGACGGCTCGGGCAGGGCGGGGCGACGCTTGCCGAAGCCTGCGCGCAGATGCGCGCGTTGGCGGTCGAGCGGCCCGAATACGCGGAAGAGTGCAGTCGGTACGTCCGCGCGCTCGGAGCAGCCGCACAGCCCACGCCCCCGCTCCGGACACCGGCACCCCGCTCCCGGCACACCGCACCCGACCGCCGCGCCCTACCACCCGCCGACACCCACCGCGCCCTGGGCGAGCTGCTCCTCGAATCCGCCGCCGAGCACGCCACGGCCCGCCGCCGGTACGCCGGTGAGGCAGATGCCCTGGCGCACGACCTGGCCGGACAGGAGCCGTCCGCTCTCCTGCACCTGCTGACCGCCGGGGCGAGCGGACTCCCGGCCGGGTTCGAGCCGCCCGACGTGCGCCGGGCCCGCGGTCCGATGGCCGGTCTGGTGCCGGTCGCCCTGTTCCTGCCCGGCGAGCACGGCTCGGTGGTGTACCTGGGGCCGCAGGTGCCCACGGCACGCGAGGCGAGCGCCCGCGACCGCCTTGCCCTGCTGTTGCTCCTGGCGCACGAGGCGTTCCCCGGCCACGCCCTGCACGCCCATTACGCCCGGCTGCGGTTCGGCGGCGCGGCAGCGGTCCTCGGGGACATGAGCGCCCTGGAGGGCTGGGCGATGATCGCCGAGCAGCAGGTCGCCGAGGAGCGGCCCGGCCTTGCCGAGATCACGCTGTGGTTCCGGGTGAAGCGTCTGCTGCCGGTCGTCGTGGCCGACGTGCGCGCGTGGCGCGGTGCCGGGGCCGCACGGGAGGTCGTGGGCCGGGTCGCCGCCGCATCGCCCGCGCTGTTCCGCGATGTCCCGGCCGGGCACCAGCTCCTGGCGGCGAACCGGGCCTACGCGCAGGGCTATGCCGAGTCCCTGCACGCGCTGGACTGGCTCAAGCGCGCTTTTGGGACGGCGACTTGCGGCGCGCGGCTGCGCCTGGTGGCGGCGGGCGGGATCCGGGCCGCGCTGCTGCCGGACGTCTGGGCGGCTGCGCCCGGCGGCCTCTCACCCTCCGAGCAGCCGCCGGGCGCCCAGGGCCAGCGAGATCTCCACCAGGTCGCCGACCCGGGTGAGGCTGCGGCCTGTCAGCTGCTCCACGCGGCGCAGCCGGTTGAGGACGGTGTTGCGGTGGCAGTAGAGGCGGGTACCCGCGCGCTGTGCGGAGCCGTCGGCCTCCAGCCAGACCACGAGGGTGTCCAGGAGGAGGTCCCGGTCGGCGGGGTCCAGGGAGCGCAGCGGGCCAAGGACGCGCTCGGCGAGTGCTTGCGCGAGTTCGGGGGACGAGACGACGAGGGCGTCGGGCAGGCGTTCGTCCAGCAGGATGGTGCCGCCGCTGCGGGGGCAGGCGCGCAGCGCCGTGTCGGCGAGGCGGCGGGCGTGCGGGACGGCGGCCAGGGATTCCACGGGTGAGCCGATGCCGGCGCGGGCGCCCGGCGGCAGTGCCAGGGCGGCGCCGAGGGCGGACAGTTCGGCCGCCGGGTCGCCGTCGGCGCCGCCGAGCAGCACCAGGGCGTACTGGACTCCGGGAGCGGTGTGGCGCAAGGTCCGTGTCCCGGTCGGCAGGGTGAGGCGGCTGTCGTCGCCTTCGAGGGCGATCACGGCGTACCACCCGTCCTCGGGCAGGCCCAGGACGTCGGCGGCGGTGGGCAGGTCGGTGAGGCGGGCGCTGCCGTCGAGGAGGCTCGCGGTGAGCAGCCGCAGCCGGTTCTCGTGCTGCCAGGCCATGCGGCGCTCGGTGCGGCGGTAGGCGTCGGCGACCACGCCGCAGTGCTCGTCGACGAAGTTCCATACGTCCGTGGCGACATGGATGAGCAGCCGCATGTCGTCGGGGTTGCCGCGTGAGACCTCCTCGACCAGGCCCTGCCACACCATGGCCCCGCCCAGCCGGAAGGCGTGCAGCAGGGCGTCCAGCGGCAGGCCCCGTTCGGCGCGCGCCCCGGCGATCTGCACGGACGTGCGGTGGGCGGCCTCCCTGGTCTGGCCCGGCTGGAGGAGCGAGGTGACGCTGTACCGCAGGGAGCGGTGGACCTCCTGCCAGACGTCGGTGGGACGGTTCTCGATGTCCGTGCGGTAGGCGGGCTCCTGCTCGCGCAGGGTCGCGACGAGCCGGTCGGTCATCGCGGGCAGGTCTCTGAGCAGGGCGCGGGCCGCGCGGTGCAGGACGGCGACGGCCTCGGCGTCGAGAAGTGAGCGCGAGCCGGGTGCGAGCGGGGTGATGACGGGCACTTCGTGCAGGGGCCCGACCCGTGACCGCAGGACGTGTGGCATGGGGCCTCCCCGGGGAATGTGCGCACAGCAGGATCTTCCTGACGCCCGAAGAATGGCATACCGCCCAGTCGGTACCTAGAGCTGTGCGGCAATCTCCACATCACGGTCCGGCAACTCACCCTCCCCGGCGAGCAGTCGCGACAGCTCGACGCGGGAGCGTACGCCCAGCGCGGCGAAGACATTGCGCAGGTGGTGGTCGACGGTGCGGGGACTGACCGAGAGGTGCACCGCCACCTCCCGGTTGGTGGCGCCCCGGGCGACCTGCCGGGCGATGCGCTGTTGCTGCGGGGTCAGCGCCGCCAGCGGACCGGGCCCCGGATCCCCCGCCACCGCCTCGCCCGCGGCCCGCAGTTCACCGCGGCTGCGCTCGGCCCAGGCGCGCGCCCCGAAACTATATAAGACCACCAGCGCGTCGAGAATGTTTCAGATG
>NZ_JBNNJZ010000796.1:0-2978 GCF_050270335.1 Streptomyces sp. NPDC059900 | reverse complement strand
CCTCCGACACCGCGATCACACCAGCCACACCAAAATCATCGCAGCCGTCTTATCATCCGATCTGCAAAGATGAGCACCACTGAGGGGGCCGGTAGAGATGACCGCAGCACGCATGGCAGCCGCCGTGCTGGCCACATGGGCCACGCTGATCTTGCTTCTACTCGCACCGTCCCCCCTGCCAGAGCATTGGCGCTACTACATCTACTCTCCAGCGAGTGTCGGGCTGTGGCTGTTGGCCATGCTCCTCGCCCTTGTCGTGGTCTGCGTCGTGAAATGGCCATGGATCAAATCGGGCGGCAGGTGAGCCCCGAATTGCACACGATCCTGCGGACTACCCCGTAATACCTGGCCATCAATTACGGGACAACCCTTAGCCACACGGAAAGGGCGCGGCAAAGATCTACGCGGGGCGCTCCTGGCAATTCGACGCGATGCCATAAGCATCTGAGCAAATACATGCCCGGCAGGGCTTGGAACTATTGCCGGATGCAGCACAAACGAGCTCTCGGCTGCTCCAATCCCGAACCCCTATAGCGACGTAAGAAGCGCCCGTAAGGCCCGACCGAAATCGGGCCCTGCGCGGCCGGGTACCTACTTCTTCCTGGGTGGGAACTTCCACATTTCCCGGTTTGCCTTCATCAAGGCAATTCGGTCTTCCGGCTTCGCGCCACGGGTTGCGACGAGGAAGGTGGCGACGAAAGCCACGACGAGTAGTGCGGCCATAGCCACGGCTGCAACCAGCCCGAACGCCTGCGGGTCCTCAGATGCGCTCTCAACGAGCGCCTTGATGATGTTGCTGGTTTCCATTCTTCTCTCCTTTGAGTCAAGCCTTCAGAGAAAGGCGACTCCAAAAGGAGACGCCGATCTCAACGAAAGACAGAGTTTTTCCCTGCCTAAGCTTCATGGCGTCCGCTGACCATGACGGAAATGACTACTTGCCATTTCCTGCGTTGAGATCGGGGTTAACCAACCTTGCATTACTGACGCGGACTTTGGATCCAGGAAACTTCGCTAGACCCTTGATGAAACACAATACCTTATTACTACGGTGACCACGTCGCTGGCGTTGCGTTGCGTTGCGTCGCAAGAACATTTTTCATTCCCGCTTCGCGTCGCGCTGCGCCGCCTACTTCGTGTACCGCTGAAGACGTTACAGGGCGTAGCCGTGCGCGCGCAACTACTTTTTGAAAGCGCCTGTTCAGGCCCCATGCGTGGGGCTGAACCGCGAAAAGGATTTTGGTTGCCAGGGCTCTCTATCCTCGCGTGGCAAGGACCCGTTCTGGCAATGACCCTGTGGCTTGAGGTTCTGGGCCGGTGCCGATTCGGCGGCTGGAACACCTTCGGTAACACCATCGCGGTCGAGGCCGCAGAGTCTTGAGGGGCGGGTCTTCGCAACGTCCCGTGACCCGAACACGAACACCATCTCCGCGTTCCAAGGGATTCTGGCGAAGGGGGCCGAGGACAAGTTCTCGGTTCAGATGGGCGCAGAAAAGACGTACGCCATCAACGCCCAGGGCACTCGTTGCAGGCTTGAGGCTTTAGCCGAACCGCAGGATGCGCGGGGCGAAGGTGCCCTCGGGGCCGGCGGCACGGCCGACCGACCACACCGTCGACGTGCCCGGCACCGGCGTCAGCCGCAGTGTCCAGGATTCGCCCTCACCTGCCACGGCCGGTTCGCTGTGCTCGGTGAACCCCTGCCCGTTCCAAGCGAGGAAGTCCGGCCCGGGCACCAGCGGCGGATTGCCGCCTGGCGGGGCCAACTTCTGCGATCGGGCCACGGAGATCCAGCCGAGCTCCCCGGAGGGGCCGGGGGCCAGCGAGTCGATCGAGCCGAAGTCAGTGGGGACGGCCACCCGGCTCCACGCCTGCCCGTCGAAGCGCATGAGCAGCGGCGGAATCGGCTTGCCCGCAGGACCGCCGACGAACCCGGCCGTGCCGCCCGCCCACACCTCCGTCGGCGATACGGCGAGCACACTGCTCACGCCCGAACGCGGGAATCCGTCCACGATCGTCTGCTGCCACTTATGCCCGTCAAAGTGGGACACGGCCGCACCCGACTCAGTGGCACCCGCGGCCCATACGTCGTCGGCCGCCAGGACGTGCAGGCCGTACACGGATCCCGGCGGCACCGGCACGTCCCGCCACTTGCGTCCGTCGCGGCGCAGCAACACCTGCGCGCCGTCCCGCGATCCGATCAGCCAGGTCTCACCGCCGCCGGCGACGACTCGGGTCAGTACGACGCCGGCCGGCGGACGGCTCTCCTTCCAGGCCTTGCCGTCGTGGTAAAGCAGGCGCGCGCCGCCCGCCGCGTCGCGGCCCACCGCCCAGACCGCGGTCGGGGAGGTCGCGGCGATGGACAGCAGCTCTCCCTGCCAGTCGACCCCGCGCAGGCTCTGGCGCTGCCACGCGGTTCCGTCCCAGCGCAGCATCAGCGGGAAGCCCGGTGCCTCGCGGCCGACAGCGTCGGTGCCCACGGCCCACGCCCGGTCCGGCCCGAACGCCACGGCCTCGTTCAGGCCGGCCTGCGGGCGCACCTGCGCCGGGACCGGAACGTGCTGCCAGGACTGGGTTTCCGCCGCAGCCGAGGCCATGACGGCCGTGAAGGCCAGGGCGAGAGCGAGGACCGCGACGAGAAACCTGCGCGGCGCGATCTGCCTGCGCGGCACGGGAAGCCCGGGTGCCAGGGAAAGCAGGCGTGCCGGGGGAATTCGGCGTGTCATGGTCAGCCTCCCAGCCGCTCACTCATGAGGTTTGCTTTCGAGCCGTAGATCTCGACGGTCCCGAAGGACAGCAGTGAAGACCTGGTACTCGCCAGGGCGCGCGGTTTGACGTCGATCGCGTTCGTGCGCTCGGGGCCGTAGGAGTAGGTGGTGCGGTTGCCGTCCAGCCGGGCGTACTTGGACTGGAACGCGCGGTCGCTGCGCACCGGCAGCCACAGCGCGCCGTCCGGGCCGCGCACCATGGCCTCGGTGTAGGTG
>NZ_JBNNJZ010000795.1:0-2981 GCF_050270335.1 Streptomyces sp. NPDC059900 | reverse complement strand
GGTATACCGGGCATGCCCGGACCCCTGGTCACCAGCCGGTGTCGTCATGCAATCAACGTACCGGCCGTCACTGACAACAACTCCGCGCCCGGCGGCGCAGCCTCGCCCCCTGCCCCGCTCCGCAGGGGTCCGATTCCTCCCCGCCCTGAAGGACGGGGCATCCTCGGAGGTCTTCTGTGAACGATCAGATTCAGGCCGCGACCGTCCGTGTGTTCATCGCGCTCGCTCCGCCCGACGACGCGAAGCAGGAACTGGCGCGGGTACTCGGCCCTGCCTACGAGGCGCATCCCCGGATGCGGTGGAACCGTATCGAGGACTGGCACATCACGCTGGCGTTCCTCGGCGAGGTGCCCGCCTCGGTGGTTTCACTCCTGAGCACGCCGCTCGCGCGCCTCGCGGCGGCCCGCCGTCCCCTCACCCTGACGCTGCGCGGTGGCGGGCACTTCGACGAGCGGGTGCTGTGGAGCGGAATCGGCGGCGACCTCGATGACTTGCATTCGCTCGCCGGCGAGGTGCGTGCCGTGGTCGAGGAATGCGGACTGCCTCCGGCGGAGCGGCCGTTCCGCCCGCATCTGACGCTGGCCCGCGCCCGCCGGGACACCCCGTCCCGTGCGGTGCAAGCCGCCGCCGGGCTCGACGGGTTCACCGGCCGCGCGTGGCAGGCCGGGCGTCTGCATCTGGTGGCGAGCAACATCGGGCGCGGTCCGGGGCCCATCCGCTACCGCGACGTCGGCGCCTGGGACTTCGACGGCCACGACCAGGCCAGCGGCCCGGGTCATCCCAACGCGGAATCGTCCTCGGACGCCACACGATGACGCCGGTAGTGGCGAGCAGCGCGGGCCCGGTTCCCGCATGACGTCTTGCACCACTCCTGCCGGCCGTGGCTCTTGACGAAGTAGCGCACGCACCGAGGCGCCGTGCAGGCCCGCAGCTGCTCGCGCTGCGGGCCGCTCAGGAAGTCGATCGCGGCGCGGGAAAGGGCCGCCAGGAGGGCGCCGTGCGGATCGTCCTGCGCCGTCAGCAGCCGTACGGCGGGGGGTGCTTCGTGCCGCCACTCCAGCTGCGGGGCGATCAGTTCGCGGGCGGCGGTCGCGTTGAGGTGGGCCAGCGCCTGCTCGGCGGGCATCAGGCGGTGGGCGTCCGCCGGGCTGGGCGGCGCGGGGCTGACGGCACGCGCGAACAACGCCCTTACCGCGCGCCGCAGTTCGACGATCTGCCGCTTGAGGTCCTCGTCCGCCGTGAGTTCCCCGGCCCCGATGTGGGCGGGCAGCAGGCCGTCCTGCCCGCGGATCCAGCGGGTGGCGTCCTCGGTCGTGGCCAGGTCGTCGGCGACACCGCCGTCCCCGTCGTGGCGGATCGTGCCCGCCAGTTCCAGTGCCGGCCAGCGCTCCACGGATGGTCTCCTCTTTTCGCTGCCCGTTGCCGGGCGCTGCCATAAGCCTCTTGTCCTGTCCCCCGTCACACTCTAATGTCCTAACGGCAAACTGAAAACTTCCGTTAGACATGCGGGGCGGGTGACCTTGCGCCCCCGCCCCACCAGGAGGAGACCGAGCGATGACAGCGTTGCTTGCCCAGATCAGTGACCTGCACCTCGACGGCAGCGAGCGCGCGACCCGTCGCGCCACGCACGTCATGGACTATCTGCGCGCCCTGCCCCGCCCGGTCGACGCCCTCCTGGTCACCGGCGACATCGCCGACCACGGCACCGAAGCCGAGTACGAGGAGGCAGCCCGGATCCTGGCCGCCCCCTTCCCGGTCCTCACCTGCCCCGGCAATCACGACGTGCGCCCCGCCTACCGCAAGGCCCTGCTCGGCCGGGAACCCGCCGAGGGCCCGGTCAACGAGGTCCACCACATCGCGGGCACCGCCATCCTGATGTGCGACTCCACCATCCCCGGCCGTGACGAGGGGCTCCTCGACGCGGAGACACTCGCCTGGATCGACACCACCCTGGCCGCACTGCCCGGCGACACCCCGGCACTGATCGCCTTCCACCAGCCGCCCGTCGACCTCCACCACCCGCTGCCCGACGCCTACACCCTCCAGCAGCCCGAACAGCTCGCCGCACTGCTCGAAGCACACCCGCGCATCGCCGCGGTCCTCACCGGCCACGCCCACACCGCGGCCGCCAGCATCTTCGGCGCACGCCCGCTGATCGTCGGCCCCGCCATCACCTGGACGCTGCGCCTGCCCTGGGAGGGTGACGCGCCCGCAGACCGCGAGCAGCCGCCCGGCCTGGCGTTCCACGTCCTGGACGACGACCACCGTCTGACCACGCACTACCGCGTCCTGCCGTAGCCCTTGGCCTTCATGCTGAGCCCGCAACGCCTGCCCCGCGCCTCAGCCGGGCGCGGGGCAGGCGACCACACGCTCAGGGGCGCCAGGTGAAGGTGGCCACCGCCCCTGCGGGCAGCGTGTAGGTGAAGGTGCGGCCCGCGTCGGTGACCGAGAAGGTCTTCGCCGCGGAGCCGGTGTTCACCGCGTACACGGCCCGCGAGCCGTCCGGGTTCTGGAACGCGACGTTCCTGAGGGTCGTGTCCCCGGTGGAGCCGATCCGAGTCGCTCCCTCGTCCACGAACTTGGTCAGGTGGCCCAGCATGTAGTACTCGGCGTTCTTGGTGACCGTGCCGTCATTCCTGGTCTCGACGACGCCGTTGCAGCGGGTGCCGCACAGTCCCTGGTGCGGGCCGCCGTTCTGGTCGAGGGCGAGGTTCCAGCTGACGACGGTCTCGCCGCCGCTGCGCATGTTGCGCACGACGAGGTTCTCGGCGTGCCACTTCAAAGTGTCGGCGAACGTCTTGGAGGCGTCCGAGGAGTCGGTGCCCGAGCACTCCGTGAAGAACACCCGCTTGCCCGCGTCACGCACCTGCTGCTCGGCCTCGGGGCTGCCGCCGTAGCAGTGGAAGGCGGCACCGATGAGCCGGTTCATGCCGGAGGTCTGGCCGAACACTTCCAGGGGGTAGTTCGGGTGGTCCCAGTTG
>NZ_JBNNJZ010000794.1:0-2992 GCF_050270335.1 Streptomyces sp. NPDC059900 | reverse complement strand
GGTCCCCACCTTCCTCAACGCCACCTACCTGATGCCCAAGGACGACTACGACTTCTGGAACCCCGAGAACGGCCACAAGCCCCTGCTCGGCCGCGGCAACCAGAACGTCTTCGAGGACAGCGTCGCCCCCGTGCACCGCGCGGGCCAGGTGCACCTGTGGGAGCAGGGCCACCGCATCGACGGCAATCTGCGCCTCGAAGCGGCCCCGGGGCACACGCCCGGCTCCAGCGTCCTCACCCTCGTCAGCGGCGGCGACCGCGCGGTCTTCGTCGGCGACCTGCTGCACAGCCCCGTCCAGCTCGTCGACCCGGAGCACAACAGCTGCTTCTGCGAAGATCCCGAGGGCGCCCGCGCCACCCGCCGGCGCATCCTCGGCTGGGCCGCCGATCACCACGCGCTCGTGGTCCCCGCCCACCTGGGAGGTCATGGCGCCGCCGAGGTCGAGCGCTCGGGCAGCGGGTTCGCCGTCAAGGGGTGGGCCCCCTTCACGCCGTATGCGCGCACAGCGGCGGACGAGACACAGGGGGCGACGGCATGAGCGCCACCCACCCCACCGTGACCACGGCACAGGGCACGGTCGCCGGCGCCCGCCACGAAGGCGTCGCCGTCTTCCGCGGCATCCCCTACGCCGCACCACCGGCCCGCGCCGGACGCTTCGCCGCGCCCGGGCCGCACGCCCCGTGGCAGGGCGTCCGGGATGCGACCGCGGCGGGCCCGACCGCGCCGCAGGCCGAGCGGAACCTGGGCGCCATCGACATGTCGCCCTACTTCGGGCCCGGCTGGATCCCGGGCGACGACTACCTGACCCTCGACGTATGGGCCCCCGACCAGCGGGACCGGAAGGGGAATCGAGCCCTGCCGGTCATGGTCTTCGTGCACGGCGGCGGCTTCGTGGCGGGATCGACCAGGGCGAGCCTGTATGACGGCACCGCCTTCGCACGAAGCGGCGTCGTCCTGGTCACGGTCAACTACCGCCTCGGGATCAGCGGTTTCCTCGACCTGCCCGGAGCACCGCGCAACCGCGGACTGCTCGACGTCCTGGCCGCCCTGCGCTGGGTCCGGGAGAACATCGCCGCGTTCGGCGGGGACCCCGGCCAGGTCACGCTGTTCGGCCAGTCCGCGGGCGCCACGCTCACCGGTGCCGTCATCGCCGCACCGGAGAGCAGGGGCCTCGTACGGAGGGCCATCGTGCAGAGCGGCAGCGGCCTGGGCGCCTTCTCGCCCGAACAGGCGGCCCGGGTGACGAAGGCGGCAGCCTCGGCCCTGGGCATCGCGCCGCACGCCGACGCCTTCGCGGCCGTCCCCGACGCACGCCTGATCGAGGCCGCGGCCCGGCTCGGCGGGATCGACCTGCGGACCACGACCGCCCACGACCCGCTGATCGGGCTCAGTCCCTTCAGCGTGGTCGCCGACCGGCAGCCCGCCGACGCCGTCGCCGCCGGGCACGGCAGCACCGGCATCGATCTCCTCATCGGCACCAACGCCGAAGAAGGCAACCTCTACCTCGTCCCTTCCGGCGCGTATGCCGCCTCCACGGAGGCCGACGTCCGGGCCGCGGCCGAGCGCTCCCACCCCGAACCGGACCTGCTCGTCGACGCCTACCGCGCGGCGCATCCCGGGGCCGGCCCCGGAGAGCTGCGCGCGGCCGTCATGGGAGACGCCCTGTTCGGCGCGGGGAGCTGGGCCCTGGCCGACGCCCACGCCGGGCGGTCCTCCGGCGCCACGTACAGCTATCGATTCGACTGGCGCTCGCTCGCCTTCGACGGGCTGCTCGGCGCGACCCACACCATGGAACTCCCCTTCGTCTTCGGCCTGGACGCGGCCCGACTGCACGGCGAGGGCGCGCTGTTCGGCACCGGCAGCCCTCCTCCCGACCTGGCTCCCCGTATGCACGCCGCCTGGATCCGCTTCGCCCGCGACGGCGACCCGGGCTGGGCCCCGTACGACACCCGCCGCCGGATCACGACGGTCATCGGCCGGGCCTGGGCGGTGCACGAGGACCCGCGCGGCGGCATACGGCGCGCCTGGAAACGGTGAGCCGCGGGTTCGCGCGGGTCGGGGCGCGGCGTGTCCCTGCCGATGAAGCGGTATGAACTCATTGCTCGGCCGGGCCGCCGCCCTCCTCTTCCCCGACACCGAGGGCCGGCACGGCGTGCTGCCTCCGCTGCTCGTCGTGCTGACCTTCGTCACGGGCCTCGTCGACGCCGTCAGCTATCTCGGCCTCGACCGTGTCTTCGTCGCCAACATGACCGGCAACGTGGTCTTCCTGGGCTTCGCGCTCGCGGGCGACGTGCAGTTGTCCGCGACCGCGTCGCTCCTGGCGGCCGGCTCCTTCGTGGTCGGCGCGTGGCTGGGCGGGCGGATCGCGCCACGGGTCGCGCGGCCGCTGCGGCTGTTCGCGCTGATCGTCGGGGCGCATGCCGTGCTGGTGGCGGCGGCCCTGGTGCTCGATGCCACCGCCGACGTCAGGGATGTACTGATCGTGCTGCTCGCGCTGGGGATGGGGCTGCAGAACGCCGTGGTCGGCAAGCTCGCCGTCCCCGATCTGAACACGACCGTCCTCACGCGCACCCTCACCGGTCTGGCCGCCGACCGCTTCGGACCGGCGTCCGTGCGCCGGTTCGTGTCCGTGGCCGCGATGTTCGCCGGTGCCCTCGTGGGCGGGCTGCTGCAACTCCGGCACGGCACGGTCGCCGCACTGGCGCCCGCGCTGGCGCTGCTCGCCCTTGTCGCTCTGACGGCGTCGCTGCCGGGCGCCGCCGCGCCGCGCGCGCAATGACGCGCATCGAGTGGCGTGCGAAGCCGAGCGGCCTAGCGTGCGCCCTCGACGAGCCGGGCGAGATTCTCCAGCGCCATCCGTGTGCCCGTCTCGTTGTCGGCGGCGGGCACGCTGCCGGGGATGCCTTCGTGCACGATGCGGACGTCGGTCCCGCCGTCCGCGTCGGTGAGCGTGGTCGTCATGGTCATGGTGGCGCTCATCCCGGGATCATCG
>NZ_JBNNJZ010000793.1:0-2995 GCF_050270335.1 Streptomyces sp. NPDC059900 | reverse complement strand
GCGCAGACATGGTTCTGGGTGCCGGCGAGATCAGCTTCGGGCGCGAGGCAGGCCGGTGGACCGTGAGCGAGATCAGCAACCAGTCCACCGGGTACTGCCCGGACGTCAGTTCCTGGGCGGAGGTCGCCCGTGCCCTGGAGGCCGCCGGGCTCCAGGGGCCTCCCGGCTTCACCCGGGAGGTGGTCTTCCGGCGGTGCCCCGCCTGCCAGGAACACAACATCGTGCGCGAGGACGACTTCGTCTGCGTCTTCTGCGACAGCGAGCTGCCCGCGGCGTGGAACGTGGGCCCCGCCGGGTGAGGAAGGCCGGGCCGCGCGCAGGCGGTTACGAGCCGATCGGCACGCCTCTGCTCCAGAGCTCCTCGGCGTGCTCCGCGAACCGGTCGAACATGCCTCCCTCGCCCCGGCGGCGCAGATGCAGCAGGGGGGAGTCATGCCCGACCAGACGGGCCAGGTGCGGCGTCACCAGGGCCTCCTGGTCGAACCGGAACACACTCAGAGCGACATGGTTCGGGGCGTCCTCAACAGCGCTGAAGCGAGCCTCGAGCCCGTCCAGCGGCTCCAGCCGGGTGAGGGCTTCCAGCGTCATCCGGACGCGGGTGGAAACCGTCAACGCGACATCCTCGATGAGCTCGCGCTGTCTTGTCACGTCGCTCCCGGGATCGCCGACCAGGAACCTGACGCGGCACCCCGCCTCCGTCTTGTGGCGCAATGCGTCCGAGAAGGCGGGCAGCTGGGTCCACAGGAAATAGTTCGTGTACCCGGCAAAGAAGATGTCCTGCGAGGCGGCGCCCAGCAAGTCGCCCCACACCGTGGACGGAGCCGCAGAGCGGTACGGATACGACTGGACGATCTCGAGATCTCCTCCCGCCTTGATGCGGTCCTTCACTGCCCGGGGCCACAACATCTCTTCGTCAACTCCCAACACCTGTGCAGTGTCTTGTCTGTTCCTGGCATGGGGAACCAGTTCCGTGTCAGACAGCCACCGCTCGATCGTCTTGCCGGTCACCCCGATACGGGCCGCGAGCCGGCGAGGCGACTGCCCGGCCGAATCCGTAGCTGATCGTGGGTTCGTATTCAAGGCATTCCCCAAGACGTTTGGGCCTTTTCCACGGTAGTGCCCAGCGGTCACAAGCGTCCGCGTAAGGAGAGGAGATACGTCCCTCATGCCGGTCGACGCTCTGCCGTACGGACAGACCCCCGCACCTGGCCAGACAAGCCGGGGGCGTGGCCGACTGGTAAGGAGCCGACGCCATGGACGACAACCGCCCTCCCGGCACCGGGGAAACAACGAGCCAGGACCCCGCGGTGCGCCCGCTCGCCATCGATACCCGACGCATGCGACTGGGCCAGGTGATGGGTCACGAGGGACCGTACGTCCAGCTGCGTCCGCCGGGCGGCGGACGCGAGTGGGACGCCCGGCCCGAGGATGTCCGCCCGGCCCGGGAAGAGGAGGTGCTGCGCGCGAGCGTCGCCGCAGTGCGCGCCACGATGCAGGAGCAGACGTGATGACGAAGTTGGATCGGCTGCCCGACCCGAAGAGCCTGAACTGCGAGCAGCTCCACGAACAGGCGTGCGCCCTGTGCGGAGCCCGCCTCTTCCGGGACCGTTTCCTGGGCGCGGTGCGGCATCCGTACACGCCGGCTGAGTTCATCGAATTGTGGGCGTGCGCCCCGCAATGCAGGGCGGCCGTTCGGTGATCAAGGTGTGCCGCGAATGCGACGAGCCGACGACCGAGCCGATCCCCGTCGCCCTGGAACACGTGGCGAGTGCCGGTGGCCGCGTTGTCTATCTGTGCCCGCGGTGCCGTTTCGCGCTCGGGGGCGTGCCGCTGCACGAGCATCCCAAAGGCAGCCACGGGCGCCTGCGCTACGAGAAGGAACCGCCCGCCTGAAATCCCCGGACTGGCGCCCTCCCGTCAACGCCCGCCGGGCCGGACGTGAAGCGTCCTCGTCCCCCTGCGAACGAGGACGCTTCACATCCGGGCAGCTGCTGCTGGCCGTGGCGATAAGGGACCCCGGCCGGGAGGCCAGCCGCGCAGTCCCGTCGTGCCCGAGCCCTCCTGCGGCTCTGCGCATCCACTGACCGCGCGGGCTGCCTGTCCCCCCGCCTGCTAGAGAGGTATCCCCCTTCGCACGCCTTGTTGCAGGCCATCCGGGCCCTCCCGGTTTCCCGCGCGTCCTGCAACTCGATGTCCGCAAGGGCACCCGGACAGACATCGTGCCGGGAGCGCCCGACGGACGCAGACAATCCACGCCGCGCCAATGCTATTCTCCCGCAGTAATTCCATAAATGTCTCCGCGAATAACCCAAGGCGGACTCATTCCTCAATGAGTATGACATCCCCGCGCCGGTTATTCGGATATCGGAATTGCGGAGGGGCTGTCCGGGCGGGAATGCGGCACTGTATTTTCCCTGGTGAGGGCTATTGAATTACGCCGGAAATGCGAGACAATTGAATTGTCGAGACGCAGCGGAAAGGGAGCGCGTCGCGGACGATCGGAGGGCGATCGTGGGCAATTCGACTCTCAGCGTCACAGCGGAACAGATGGCACAGGTGACGCCGGAAGACTTCAGGGATATCCAGCGCAAATCCCGCGGATACTGCCGTGCCGTGGACGGCACCCGCTCCCGCAAACGAATGGACGGCAGCGCGACCGTATCGCGCGCCGGATATTCGCCCTACGGGACCGATGACGCCAGCGACGACGTGACGCAGGACGCCGTCCTGCGGTTCGCCAAACGCCTCGGGGAGATCACGCAGCGCTGCGCGGTTGCCGCGCAATGGATCACTTCGCGTACCCCGGCAGCCTGGCAGTACGTGCGGCGCGACGGCGAAACGATCGTCGTCAGCCGCTCCGCCATCCGCTACTGGGCGGTCCGGGACGCTGCCGCGGCCAACGGCTACCGGCTGGACGTGAAACCCGACGCTCCCGAGGGCCAGCCCGGGGCGCAGGCCATGCGCGGCCTGCCGCACGCCGCCACCCTGCAGACCC
>NZ_JBNNJZ010000792.1:0-3002 GCF_050270335.1 Streptomyces sp. NPDC059900 | reverse complement strand
CGGTACGGGCGGCGCCGGCGTACGCCACCAGACGAAGCCGTACATGGCAAAGTCGCCTGCGGATGCATTGACCCGCTGCGCACTGCGCGCTTTCATCGCGTGAGTCCCGCGCACAACAGTGGCGGGGCGATACCCGTCATCGGGCACGAGGGCTCAAGGGCGGCGGTGGCCGTGCTCGGGCCGAAGGGGGAACCACCTGATGAGACCCGCGTTAGGGATCTGCATGTCCGTCGGCCTCGCGGCCGTCCTCACCTGCCTTGCCTCTCCCGCGGGGGCGGCGAGCGACGACCCGGCTCCGCGCACCGAACGGATCAGCGTCGCACCCGATGGCGCCGGCGGGAACTGGCACTCGGTGGATCCGACGGTCAGCGCGGACGGGCGCGTCGTCGCCTACATGTCCTCGGCGAACAACCTGCTGCCCGGCACGGACATGCCCAACAACGTCTTCTACCGGACGGCTCCCGGTGCACCCCTCAAGCGTGTGGAGGTGCCCGGTGAATCGACGATGGCGCCCAGGGTGTCCGAGTCGGGGCGCCATCTGACGTTCACGTCGTGGTCCGCCACGAGCCAGAGGTACTCCGTGCACGTGATGGATCTGCGCACCGGGCGCACCGAACCCGTCGCGCCGGCACTCCCGGGAGGCTATCGCGCCTACTACGGTCCGGCCCCGCTCAGCGCGAACGGACGCTACCTCGCCTTCGTGGCCAGGACAGCGGCCGACGAGAACGGGGTGAGCCGCTGCCGGGCCATGCTCCTGGACCGGCGAAGTGAGCGGCTGTGGCGGGCGGGAGCGTCCACGACCCGTGGCTGCCAGGACATCTCCTTGAGTGCCGACGGTCGCAAGGTGGCCTATCAGGTCGGTTATTCGGGCCCGTCCGACGACGACCAGGCGGACATCTGGGTGTACGACCGCGTGACCGGGAAGACCGTGCAGGCCGATGTCACCCACGACGGGGCACCGGCCGACAGGTCGGCGCAAGCGCCGGTGCTCAGCGCCGACGGCTCCAAGGTCGGCTTCAACTCGGTGGCCACGAACCTGGTTCCGGGCACCGACCCCAACGGGGACACCAGCACGTCGTGGAACGCCTTCGTCCGCGATCTGCGCACCGGCACCCTTCAGCGCTATGACGGCCACTCCCCCACCGATGTCGCCTTGGTGTCGGACCTGTCGGCGGACGGCTCGAAGCTGCTCCTCAACACGGCCGACGCGAACCACGTCTCCCTGGGTCTGATCCTGCGCGAGGTGCGCACCGGTCACCAGGAGCTGCTCTCGCCCGGTCAGGACGGCAAGCCCGTCACCGTGGGCCGCGCGGCACTGAGCGCGGACGAGTCGACGGCCGTCTTCGACTCCTACTACCCCGGCCTGGTGCCCGACGACAACAACTTGATCGGGGATGTCTTCGTGCGCACGCTGCGTTGAGCGGGCGCCTCCGCCCCGGCGTGCGGGCCCAGAGACAGCCACGGACGCCACGGGATGGCCTTCCGCGGTCAAGACCGGCACCGCACTGCCGCACAGGCCGGGGTGGTTCGCTCCATCGGAGAGTCCCAACCTCTGGTCACGGATCTGCGTGCCGGCCGGAGTCACCCACACGCCGCACGCCCACGCAGAGCTCAGAGGGGATACTGGGCGGGCCGCCGCCGCAGCGTGATCCAGCGCGTCTCGGTGAAGGCCTCGATATCGGCCTCCGCACCGCCGTGGCGCGAGCCGGTGCCCGAGGCGCGGACGCCGCCGAAGGGGGCGTTCGCCTCGTCGTTCACCGTCTGGTCGTTGATGTGCACGATGCCCGTCGGTATGCGCTGCGCGAGTTCCAGACCGGCGAGCGCGTCGGCCGTCACGATGCCCAGGGAGAGCCCGTAGCCGGTGTCGGCGGCGAGCGCCACCGCCTCGTCGTCGCTCGAGTACGAGACGACCGAGACGACGGGACCAAAGACTTCCTCCCGGTAGACCGTCGCGTCCCGGGGCGGGTTCGCCACCACGGTGGGGCGGTAGAAGAGGTCTTCGTAGGTGCCGCCCGCGGCAAGGGTGGCTCCCTGGTCCACTGCCTCCAGGACCCACGCGTGGATCCGGTCACGCTGCGCCTCGTCGATCACGGGGCCCATGTGCACCTGGCCGGCTGCCGGGTCGCCCACCACCATCGCATCGGCCTTGGCGGCGAGCTGGGTGACGTAGGAGTCGAAGAGCGATTCGTGCACGATGTGGCGGCCGATCGACATGCAGATCTGCCCCTGGTTGAGGTAGTTGCCCCAGGAGGCGAGGTTGACGGCCTGGTTGACGTCTGCGTCGTGGCGCACGACGAAGGCCGAGTTGCCGCCCAGTTCGAGATGAGCGCGCTTGAGGTGGCGTCCGGCCAGCTCGCCCACCGCGCGGCCGGCCCCAGTGGAGCCGGTGAACGCCACCACTCGGACCCGCGGATCCTCGACGATCGCCGCGCCGATCTCGGCGCCGCCCGGCAGCAGCTGGAGCAATCCCCCGGGCAGGCCTGCCTCCTCGAAGATGCGCACCATCGCCACGCCGCCCGTGACGACGGTACGCGGATCGGGCTTGAGCAACACCGCGTTGCCGAGCGCCAGCGCGGGCGCGACGGCGCGAATGCCGAGGATCAGCGGCACGTTGAAGGGGGAGATGACACCGACGACACCGACGGGTATCCGCTGGGACAGCGACAAACGCGGCTCCTGGCTGGAGAGCACCTGGCCCAGCGGATGGGCCGGGAGCGCGGCGGCCTCGTAGCACTCGGCAGCGGTGGTGTGGACCGCGAACCGGGCGAACGCGGGGATGGACCCCACCTCGCGCACGTTCCAGTCGACGATCTCCTCGGCGTATTCCTCCCACAACTGCCCTGCCCGGCGCAGCACTTCGGCCCTTCGCGGATGAGGCAGGGCCGCCCACTCGCGCTGCGCCCGCTCAGCCCTCTCGGCCGCGCGCGCCACGTCGGAGGCATCGGCCAGGCCGACCGTCGCCAGGACCGTGCCGGTGGCCGGTTCCACCGTGTCGTGGGTCC
>NZ_JBNNJZ010000791.1:0-3008 GCF_050270335.1 Streptomyces sp. NPDC059900 | reverse complement strand
ACGCTCCTGGAGGCGAAGGACGTCCCGGGGGCGGCGGAACGCTCCGTGCGGGCCGCGGCCGCCGGGGGCCAGCGGCACCGGCCGGACGGCGCGTTCCCGGACGCCGTACTGAGCGCGGTGCGCACCGAGGAACGCGCGGGGTACACCGGGCACCCGGGAGGGCCCCTGCACGGCGGGCCCTCCCGGGTGCCTGTCAGAGGCGGCGCCGGAACCTGCCCGGAGATCCCGGCTGCAGGGCCGATCCAGTTCCCCGGCATGACCCGGGCATTCCGGAGCACGCCGACGCCGTCGTGCGGCGGCCGCAGCGGCGGGTCCGCGGCGAACGCTCCCCAAGCGGTGCCCCGTCAAGGCGGCTGCGGCCAGCACAATAGCGGCGAGAGCGGTCCGGAAGCTCATGCTGCCCCTCGTGCTGAAGGGGTTGCACGACCGCCTCCAACGGAAACCGTGCGGACCGGACGCGTTGCGTCAGGCCACCACGGAAGGGCAACAAGCAGGCCGGCCACCTGCCAGACACGGCCCCCAGCCACAGCTGCGCCGCCACGCGGGGGCTGTCACCAGCGGCGGCCGCCGGCCATCCGCCCGGACAACACCGGACACACCGGCAAGACAACCGACCCCGCACCGCACTACCCGGCCCACACCTTCCATACCCAAACACCACACCTGCCTTCACATCCAAGACGCCAACCCGCAACCACACCTTCGAACCACCACCACACCACCCCGCCTTACAGATGCTCCTCCCCCGCACACCGCCCGGATCGGGCCCAGCCGCATGCCACCAACGCCCTACCCGGCACACCGACGCCGTACCCGGCGCACCGCGCCGGGAGGAACAACAAAAGCCGCACCACCCCGCCTTGCGGATCCCCCCGGCCGATCCTGACGGGAGCAACCAGCGGGCGCAGGCGCCCCGTAACGACAACCGGTGTGAAACCGCCGACAGCCCGCCTACCAGCCGGCCGCGCGAGCGGCGCAGCGGCGCAGCGGCGGCGGGCTATCCGTTGAGGGCTCGGATGAGATGAAGGACGATGCCGGCCCCGAAGGCGGCAGCGGTCACGAGCACGACGACCAGCAGGCAGCACAGCAACGCGAACACCACCATGACCCAGGTGCACCCCACAGCCCGGCGATACCCCGCGTCGTCGCCCCAGTCCTCTTCCAGCACAGCACCCCTCCCCCGGCCGGGAACAGTACCGAACGGCCAGCCGGCGTGCGGGAGCACCCTTCAGGGCCTGGCGCGGCGAGCACTCACCCTGTGGCCAATCTGCCGGCACCCGGCCAACACCCCGCGCGCGCCTGCGGGGGTGGTCCCGGCAACCTCCGCGCCGGACTCCTCGGCCGCCTGTGGTCCCCGCGCCTGCGGGGGTGGTCCCTTGGCGCGCCGGTGCCTGCCAGGTTCGATGGGGTGGTCCCCGCGCCTGCGGGGGTGGTCCCCGCGCCTGCGGGGGTGGTCCCCGCTTCTCGGCATCCTCGTCAGCACGGGCGGCGTGGTCCCCGCGCCTGCGGGGGTGGTCCCAGCTCGTCGGTGAGCAACGGCACCAAGGTCCGGTGGTCCCCGCGCCTGCGGGGGTGGTCCCCGGGCCGGTGACCGCGCCTAGCCCATTACCGTCTTCGTAGAGCCCGGTTCGGGTTCGTGGCCTTCAGGGCCGGTATGACTCGTTGCCCCTGTCCTTGATGATCCGGGGGTGCTGTCGCCGGCCCTAACGCTGCCCCGCGCATGCGCACCCCGCGGGAGCTGGCCGAACAGATTCATACCGCCCTGGCCCAGCAGACCGTCCAGGTCCGGCGAGATCATCGCCGGCCTGGCCGAAGCCCTCGCCGTCCTTCTCAAGCGCCGCGATCTCCTGGAGAGCCGGGTCGCCGCCCTGCTGGAGGCCCACCCTCTCTCGAAGGTCCTGACCTCCATGCCCGGGGTCGCGGTCAGGACCGGAGCCCGCATCCTGGCCGAGATCGGCGACGCCAGCGCGTTCCCCACCGCCGCCCACCTGGCCTCCTATGCGGGGCTGACCCCCACCACACGTCGGTCCGGGACCTCCATCCGGGGCGAAGTCCCGCCCCGCGGCGGCAACAAGATGCTCAAACGGGCCCTGTTCCTCGCCTCGTTCGCCTCACTGAGCAGCCCCGAATCCCGGGCCTACTACGACAGGAAACGAGCAGAGAACAAACGCCACAACGCAGCCCTCATCTGCCTCACCCGCCGCCGCGTCGACGTCCTGCACGCCATGCTCAAACATCGCACCCTCTACCAACCCCGGCACGACCAAGCAGCCTGATCAATCCCCCAGACCTTGACCGAACAGATAGAAGCACCCCCCGTTATGTTTTCCGCGGTCCTGCAAGAGGGCCGCTGGCCTCCGGCGCAGCGGCAGGAGGAGATCGATCGGGCGTTCGCCGAGAGGTGCGCGGCGGACCCGGAGATGGCGCGGGACATCGCCGCCTTCCGGCGCGGATGACGCCATCGACTCCGGGCAGAAACGAGCCCGCTGTGTATCGGGCGTGCGGATCGGATTCGGTCTTCCGGCTGGATTGTGCCCTTACCGCTCCCGGCGCTCTGCGGGATGATCGGGTCGCAACATGGCGCAACTGTCTAGACGCAGGAGGCGGTCATGGCACTACTTTTCATCGGGATCGACCCGGACACCGGCGGCGGTAACTGCCCGGCGGTATGGGTCGACCGACCCGAGGGCGACAGGACCGAAGCCGAGCTGGTACTCCAGGGGTGGCTGGCGGATGCCGCCACCCTGGAGCGCTGCGCTTCCGACAGTCCCAGGCCCGACACCGAGGCCGTCATCCGCATTCCGGCGCGGATGGTGCACCAGATCAGGGAGGCATGCGACGTTGTCGAACGTTCCCGGCTTTGACGAACTCCTCGACAGCGCCCACCAGCGGGCCCTGCACCTGGAGATGCGCGACACCTACGGCGTTACCGAAGAGGCCGACACCGTGGCCGCCTGGCGTGCCAGCGGGCAGGTACCCGCCCACGACTCCGCCTTCTGGCGCCCGTG
>NZ_JBNNJZ010000790.1:0-3009 GCF_050270335.1 Streptomyces sp. NPDC059900 | reverse complement strand
GGCCCCTATAGCTCAGTCGGTAGAGCGTCTCCATGGTAAGGAGAAGGTCAGCGGTTCGATTCCGCTTGGGGGCTCAGACAGCAAGAAGGGAAAGTCCCCGCCCAGTTGGGCGGGGACTTTTTCGTTTCCCGTGGCGGGGCCCGAAGGCCCCGCGGCGAAGTTCAGTCCTTTTGGAGGCCGGTGACCCGCATTGCGAGGATCGCCATGTCGTCCGACGGAGCGTCCGACGCGAAGCGCTCCACCGCCCGCATGATGCGGGCCGCGACCGCGCCGGCCGTGAGGCCCGTGCACGTCGTGAGGACATCCGCGAGGCCGTCGTCGCCGAGCATGCGGGTGCCCTCGCGGCGCTCGGTGACTCCGTCCGTGACGCAGAGGAGCACGTCACCAGGATCGAGCGTCACCGTCTGTTCGTAGAGCTCCAGGTCGTCCATGACGCCGAGCAGCGGCTGCGGCTCCGCGTACGGTTCGACCGTGCCGTCCTGGCGCAGGCGGAGCGGGAGCGGGTGTCCCGCACAGACGATCTTCAGCACGGCTGAGCCGTCCTCCTGCGGCCACAACTCCCCATACAGCAGGGTCAGGAAGCGGCTGCGGGCGCCCTCGTCGAGGATCGCGGCGTTCAGGCGCTCCAGGACCGCGGGGCCGCCGAAGCCCTCGCGGGCCAGGAGACGCAGCGCGTGGCGGGCCAGGCCGGTGACCGCGGCGGCCTCCGGGCCCGTGCCGCAGACGTCGCCGATCGCGAAGCCGTACGCGCCGTCGCGGATCGGGAAGACGTCGTAGAAGTCGCCGCCGACTTCGTTGCCCTCGCCGGCCGCGCGGTAGATGACGTCGACCTCGACGCCCGGGATCTCCGGGACGCCGGGCGGCAGCAGGCTGCGCTGGAGGGACTGGCTGATGGCCATGCGCTCGGAGTAGAGGCGGGCGTTGTCCAGGGCGAGGGCCGCTCGGCGGGAGAGATCTTCGGCCAATTCCAGGATCTCTTGGCGGAAGTGTTCGTCGGATGGCTTGCCCAGCGTGAGCATGCCGATGACGCGGTTGCGGGCCACCAGGGGCAGGACGACCGTCTCGCCGCCCACCGCGGACGCCGTGGAGAGCGTCGTGCCGATGCCCGAGCCCAGGCTCAGGGGCTCGCCCAGGCCGAGGCTGCGCATGGAGGTGCGCAGGGCGGCCTGGTGGGCTGCTTCCGAGGGGGCGGCCCAGACGCGGGCTCCGGGGGTCGGTACGGGGTCGGGAGGGGCGATCTTGGAGAGGAGCGCCTTCAGGCCGTCGATGCGCTCCTCGTCCTCGTGGAGGACGTACGAGAGGTAGGGCTCGGACGCCTGGTCGGCGATCGTGTAGACGGCGCACCAGGTGGCGAGCGTCGGGACCGTCATCTGGGCCATGAGGGCCAGCGTCTGGTCGCGGTCCAGGGTGCCGGCGAGGAGGTCGGAGGCCTCGACGAGGAAGGAGAGCGAGCCGCGGCGCAGTCGCTCCAGCTCGCCGAGGCGCGCGGACTCGACGGCCAGGGCGATGCGGTCGGCGGCGAACTGGAGGCGCAGGGCCTCTTCGTTCGAGTACCGGTCGGGGGACTCGGCGGCGACGCCCAGGGAGCCCGTGAGGCGGCCCTCGACCTTCAGGGGGACCGTGACCACGGAGCGCATGCCCGTGCCGCTGAGGAGCGGGACGGCGCCGGGGACGACCGTGAGGTCTTCGTGTACGGCCGGCATGCGGGCGGAGCCGTACCGTCCGGGGCCCGCCTCCACGGGGACGCGGGCGAAGCGCTGACGGGCCGACGGAAGGCCTGTGGAGGCCCGGACCTCAAGCTCGGTCTCGTCGTCCGTGGCGAGGAGCAGGAAGGCGGCGTCGCCGTCGAGCATGTCGCGGGCGCGTTCGACGGTGCGCTGGAGCAGGCCGTCGAGGTCGTCCGGCGCCGGGGAGCCGATGAAGACCTCGAAGGGGTCGGCCGGGTGTGCCTCGGTGAGCGTTCCGGGCTCGGGGGCGGGGCCCCGCAGCGGAGTCTGCAGGACGGCGCGCTCGTCGTCGCGGACCAGGAGGCAGACCGTGGAGGGTTCGCCGTCGGCGTCGCGGACGCGCAGGTGGGAGGCGTAGACGGGGGTGACGCGGCCGTCGGAGCCGCGGATGCCGTAGCTGCCCTCCCAGCGGGACAGGCGCAGGGCCTCCACGATGCCGGTGCTCGTGCCCGGGGTGTGCGGCCAGGCGGCGAGGTCGGTGAGCGGTTTGCCGGTGACCTGCTCGGCGGCGTAACCGAAGAGTTCTTCGGCGTCTTCGTTCCAGGCGGAGATCGCGCCCGCGCGGTCGATCTGGACGACGGCGACGCGGACTCTGCCGTCGGTCAGCGGGAGCAGCTCGGCCGGCAGGGCGGGGCCGGCGGCGCGGGTGCCCACGGAGCGGTCGGGGAGGTCGAGTTGGAACCAGACCTGCTTCTGCGTGGGGGTGTAGTCGACGCCCCAGCGGGTGGCCAGCGCCGCGCACAGCTGGAGGCCGCGGCCGCCCTCGCGGTCGGGGTTGCCCATGTTCACGGCAGCCTGCTGGAGCGGGATTTCCCGTTCCGGATAGTGGTCGGAGACCTCGATGCGGACGGCGTCCTCGCTGCGCAGGCAGAGCACGTCCGCGGCCGTTCCGGCGTGCACGACGGCGTTCGTGACGAGCTCGCTGGTGAGGACGACGGCGTCGTCGACGATGTCCGTGAACCCCCATCCCTGGAGGGTGTCGCGGACAAAGGAGCGTGCCGTCGCGACGGAACGCCCGACGGGGTCGAAAGTCGCAGCCGCGCGCGCGGTGATCACAGAACTCCTCGTACGAGTATCGACGCCCAGATCTCCCACCATGGTGCGGCCGCCCCTCCGATGCCCGCTTGTACGTGTGCCACCGCCCAGGCCGGGCAGGACCGAGGTGGTTGGACAGCCGGATGCCAGGTTACTTACCTTCGCCGTCCATGCTGATGCCGGTCGTCAGTGTTTCCGCCCGGAGGGTGTGCGGAACGGTGTGCGAAGCTGCCGAACTGTTATGGCC
>NZ_JBNNJZ010000789.1:0-3027 GCF_050270335.1 Streptomyces sp. NPDC059900 | reverse complement strand
CCACTCGCCCCCTGGCACAACACAGCGCTGAGCGTTCGGCGCACGCCCCTGTGCCGAACGTTCGCACGGCTGACGGCGTCGTCGTCCCGCCGGGCACCGGTCGAGGGGGCGTGCCCGACCGGCGGGACGAAGCGCCGCGTACGACCTCGCGAACCCGCTACCGGCGCTGACCGCGCCGATCACAGGCCGCTGCACCCGGCCCAGCCCACCGGGCATCGCTCACCGCCCCCGCGCATGCGGGCGGCTCCCCTGTCTCACCGCTCTGGACTCCACCACCGCACCGCTCGTGACCTGGTGACGCCCCGCGCCGCAAGGCCCCCGCTCGCCCCGGCCGATCTAGCGGATTCACGCGATGTGCAGCTCGGTGCCGTCTGGCACGGTGTCTGGAAGGAACACCGGGTATCGGTGATCCGGCAGTCCGGCGACCCGATCCGCACCGGCTGTCGATATCGCTTCCAAGGGGCCAGATGTCCGTCGTCCTTTCCACCGCAGAACTGTCCGCAGCAGACCGTACCGAGCGCTGGCATGAAGCAGTGTCGCGGACTTTTGTCCCACTCAATGTCAAGATCCTGGAGGAAGATCCGTCTCCGGGAAGAATCGTCACCCATCACTTGGGTGCCACGCAGATATCTGACGTCCAGGCCGGCTCCCAGGAAGTGACGCGCAGCAAGCGCCTCGCCAACATGACCGGCAACGTGGTCTTCTTGGGCTTCGCCCTGGCAGGCGCGCCCGGTCTGTCCGCACCGGCGTCCCTCGTCTCGATGGTGTCCTTCCTCGTGGGAGCACTGGCGGGAGGGCGGTTGGGCACCCGGTTCGCGGCGCACAGAGGCCGGCTGCTGACCACGACCGCTGCCCTCCAGGCCGTGCTGGTCGCTGGGGCAGTGGGCGCGCTGGCCCTCGCACACGGCGAGGTGACCAGCCCGGCCCGTTACACCTTGATCGTGCTGCTCGGTGTCGCCATGGGCATGCAGAACGCCGTGGCGCGACGTCTCGGGGTCCCGGACCTGACCACCACCGTCCTGACGCTTACCCTGACGGGACTGGCAGCGGACTCCTCCCCGGCCGGTGGACCCGCCCCACGGCCCGGCCGACGCATTCTCTCCGTGCTCGCGATGTTCGTCGGAGCCCTTGCCGGAGCCCTGCTCCTGGGGCACGCCGAGCTCCTCCACATCCTGGTGCTTGTCCTGCTGCTGCTCATCGTGACCTCGGTGGCCGCCTACCGCCTGTCGGCTTCCGCCCCCGCCTGGACCAGGCCCTCTGGATGAAGCTCCCGGCCGACTCAACTCGGGCGCCGCACGCGGTGCGTGTCGTTTCGCGCACTCAGCGATCCACGCGCTTCTCGTGCGGTCCCGTGTCCGGGACCTCGCCCATTTCCGCCGCCGCGGGATCGAGTACGCGCGCCAGGAAGAGCCGGGTCCGCTCGTGCTGCGGGTCGCCCACCACGCGTTCGGGGGTGCCCTCCTCGACGATGACTCCGTCGTCCATGAAGACCACCCGGTCGGCGACCTCGCGCGCGAAGCTCATCTCGTGGGTGACGACCAGCATCGTCATCCCCTCCCGGGCGAGCGAGCGCATCACCGCCAGTACGTCCCCGACCAGTTCGGGGTCGAGCGCGGAGGTCGGCTCGTCGAAGAGCATCAGCTCGGGGTCCATGGAAAGGGCCCGGGCGATCGCGACCCGCTGCTGCTGGCCGCCGGAGAGCTGCGCCGGATAGGACTGTTCCTTGTCGACCAGGCCCACCCGCTGGAGGTTGGCCCGCGCGATGCGCTCCGCTTCCTCCTTGCTGCGCCGCAGTACGCGGCGCTGCGCGATGGTCAGGTTCTCCAGTGCCGTGAGGTGCGGGAAGAGGTTGAAGGACTGGAAGACCATGCCGATGCGACGGCGTACGCGATCGATGTCCACATCGGGGTCGGTGACCTCCGTGCCAGCCACCGTCACCGTGCCCGACGTGGGCTCTTCCAGGAGATTGACGCAGCGCAGCAGGGTCGACTTGCCGGAGCCCGAAGGGCCGATGACACAGACCACGTCGCCGCGTCCGACCGTCAAGTCGATGCCCTTGAGCACCTCCAGATCGCCGAAGGACTTGCGCAGCTCGCGCACCTCGATCGCCGGGCCCGAGGGTGCGGGCGCGTCGGGTGTCTTGTCCAGCTTCATGGTGCTCACCTGGCTTTCGCCGTACGGGCCTCGAGCCGCCGCACCAGATGGCCGAGCGGGAGGGTGATGACGAGATACAGCAGTCCGGCGATCAGAATGGGGGTCAGGCTCTTGTGCTCGTTCAGCGCGTCCCGGCCGAAGTTGGCCAGCTCGAACTGGCCCAGCGAGAGGCCGAGCAGATACACCAGTGAGGAGTCCTTGGTGAGCAGGATCAGCTCGTTGGTCAGCGGCGGCAGCACGATCCTGAACGCCTGCGGCATGATGATCGAGACCATCGCACGCCCCGGTGACATGCCCAGCGAACGGGCTGCCTCCGTCTGGCCCTTGGGCACCGCCAGAATGCCCGCGCGGATCGTCTCGGCCATGTAGGCGGCGCCCACCAGGCCCAGAGACAGCATCACCGTGATGTTCATGTCGAGCGCGACCTCGAAGGCCAGCGGCACCCCGAAGCCGAGCGCGATGAACACCAGCAGGGAGGGAACGCCGCGGAAGAACTCGATGTAGGCGATCGCGAGCCAGCGGTAGGGAGGCACCGTGGACAGCCGCATCAGCGCAAGGACGATGCCGAGCCCCAGGCCGAAGCCGAAGCCGAGCAGCGTGTAGTAGGCGGTGTTGACCAGCGCGGTGGTGATCACCTCGGGGAACAGTGCCTTGGCGATCTCCACGTCGAAGAATGCCTGGCGCAGTGTCCCCCAGTCGGCCACCAGCGCGAAGACGGCTATGGCGATGAACAGCACGGCGTACTGGATGCCGCGGAACAGGCGTGCCCGCCGCCGTCGGGACATGGTCATACGTGCAGAACTCCTCTGGTCGGCCGTGTGGTTCCTGGAGGTCAGCTCTGCGGGGTGGTGCCGAACCACTTCTTGTAGATCG
>NZ_JBNNJZ010000788.1:0-3034 GCF_050270335.1 Streptomyces sp. NPDC059900 | reverse complement strand
CCGCTCCGAGGACGATCTGGAAGACACCGGCCAGGATCACGGCCGCGACGAGATACCCGAAGCCGTGCTCGCGGTTCAGGGGCGCGATCACCAGCGCGACGGCGCCGGTCGCCGCCGAGATCATCGCGCGGCGCCCGCCGACGACGGAGATGGTCACGGCCATCGTGAAGGACGCGAACAGGCCGATCGCGGGGTCGACCCCGGCGATGATCGAGAACGAGATCGCCTCGGGGATCAGCGCGAGACCGACCACCAGACCGGCGAGCGCCTCGGTGCGCCAGACCTTCGGGTCGGACAGCCAGTCGGGACGCAGACCACGCAGCCGGGCGGCCGGGGACAGTGCGGACGTGGGCAAGAGAGGTACCTGTCGTACTCGGGAGGAAGAGGGGGCGCGCGAGTCGGCCCCGCGAGCAGCACCCCTAACGTTACGGCAGAGGCACAGGGGCAAGTCAGTTGCCGGCGCCCTGCCCGATGTAGAGCTCGGCGAACGCGGCCGCGGCGGCCGGCGAGCGCAGGATCCTGCGCAGCCGGGCGGCCGCGGTGCCCGCCCTGAACGGGTCGCCCGACGACGTCCCGTGCAGCAGCTCGGCGAGCCACTGCGAGAACTCCTGGTACTGCCACACCCGCGACAGGCAGGCCTCCGAGTACCCGCTCAGGGCGCTGTCGTCCCCCTTCGTACAGTGGGCCACGAGTGCGTCGCCCAGCAGCAGCGCGTCGTGCAGCGCCAGGTTCATGCCCTTCGCGGCGATCGGCGCGGCGAGGTGGGCGGCGTCGCCCGCGACGTACAGGCGCCCGCGGGACATGGGCTCCACGACGTAGTTGTGCATGTCCAGGACGCGCTTCTCGATCAGCCGTCCCTCGGTGAGCGGCGGCGCCCCCGCCACCGAGAGGCGGGCGTGCAGCTCTGACCAGACACGCTCGTGCGGCCAGTTCGCGGGGTCGTCGCCGGGCGGGCACTCCAGGTAGTAGCGGGTGACCTCGGGGCTTCGGGCCATGTGCGCCGCGAAGCCGCGCGGGTGGATGCCGAAGACGACGCAGTCCGATGACGGGGGCGCCTCGGCGAGCAGGGCGAGCCAGCCGATGCCGTAGTCGTGCCGGGCGACCGTGGCCTGCTCCGCCAGGCAGGACCGCGTCACGCCGCGCGCGCCGTCGCAGCCCGCGACGGCGTCGCAGTCGATGCGTACGCGCTCGCCCGTCTGCGGGTCCGTGTACGACACCGCGGGGCGGTCCGTGTCGATGCCGTGCAATTCCACGTCGCGTACACCGAAACGGATGTCGCCGCCCGCCCGGTCGGCGTAGGCGCGCACCAGGTCCGTCACCAACAGGGGCTGGGGGTAGACGAAGTGGCGGTTGCCCGACAGCTCGCCGTAGGAGAACCGGTGGCGCTCGCCCGCCCACCGGAACTCGCATGCGCTGTGCGTCTGCGCGTGCGCGAGGAGCCGGTCGGCAAGGCCACGCCGCTCCAGGGCCCGCACCGCCCATTCCTCGATGAAGCCCGCGCGGGGCCGCTGTTCGATGAACTCCCTGCTCTCCGTCTCCAGGACCACGCAGTCCACTGCGGCGGCACGCAGGATGTTGGCGACGGTGAGCCCCGCGGGCCCCGCTCCCACGACGACGACGGGGGCGCGCCGTCGCGGCGCGGGGTACACGGGAGTCGGGGCGAGGTCCATCCGGAAATTATGACGGGTACACGACGAGCGGGAGACCACCCCCGAATGCGGGTGCGACAATCTGGCCGGGACCACGCCCCGTGCCCGATCTCCGGAGCGCCGGTCCTGTGGCGGGAGGCGCCGGTCATGGACGTTCCCGGGGCAGCGGCGCCCCGGCGGACCGGCGGTGGGGAGGAGTCGACGGTGCTGGAGTGGCGGTACATCGCCAAGGGCGTGCGGGTCGTTCCCGAACCCGTGGCCACACCTTTCCTCTGGACGGGCGCCTGCGCGGGCGCGTTCGCCCTGGTGACCGTGCTCGATCTGCTCGGCGCACTCGACCGCACCGGACTCGCGCTCGCGGCCCTCTCGCTGCTCGCCGCACTGCTCGGAGTGCGGGGCCGCTTCGCCGCAGCGCCGGGGACCGCCCTGCTGTGCTGGATGCTCCTGAACTACTTCGCCGCCCATCCCATAGGCGAGATCTCCTGGGCCGGACACCGCGACATCGAGTGGATGGCCTGCCTCCTTTCCGCGGCTCTCGTCGGTACGACGGCGGGCCGCGTCCTGCACGCACGCGCCGCCTACCGCCGCATCAGCCCGTACAGCAGCCCGTACGACGGCACGGGCTGACCCGGGACGGGCGCGCGGCAATTCGTTTCCCGTGGCGCGGTGATGCTTCTACTGTGGCGCCGTGACGGCTCAAGTGATCGTTCTCAATGGTGGTTCGAGCTCCGGCAAGTCCGGCATCGCGCGGTGTCTGCAGGCGGTGCTTCCGGATCCGTGGCTGACCTTCGGCTGCGACACGTTCGTCGACGCGCTGCCCGCGTCCCTGCGCACCGCGTCCGACGGGATCGAGGTCGCCGCGGACGGCGAGGTGACCGTCGGCCCGGAGTTCCGCACCCTGGAGGCCGCGTGGATCGAGGGGATCGCGGCGATGGCCCGCGCAGGCGCCCGGGTCATCATCGACGAGGTGTTCCTCGGCGGCCCGGCGTCACAGGAGCGCTGGCGCAAGTCGCTCGGCGAGCTGCCGGTGCTCTGGGTCGGCGTCCGCTGCGCCGGCCCGGTCGCCGCGGGCCGGGAGACGGCGCGGGGCGACCGGGCCGCCGGGATGGCGGCCTCCCAGGCCGAGTCGGTCCACCGCGGCGTGCTCTACGACATGGAGGTGGACACGACGGAAGCCGAGTCCCTGGAATGCGCACGGGCCATCGCCGCCCGCATCAACTGAGCGAGAAGCCACTGCCCCGGCCGCAGCCGGGTAATTCACCTTTCACATTGCGGCCGGCGGATAAACAGACGCTGAATCCGACCGGGCTCGCCCTATTGCAGTACACCCGCGCGGAGAATCCGGTCGGACAATCAACTTCTCCGCGCCATAAATACCCCAGAGA
>NZ_JBNNJZ010000787.1:0-3049 GCF_050270335.1 Streptomyces sp. NPDC059900 | reverse complement strand
ATATGGCGCCACTGCGCCAGCGGAAGACCGGGAGACAGCGTCAGCGCGGTGCGCCGGGGCGTCATCCGGGCATCCGGTGCGAGCCGCGCCCGGCCCTCGACCGCCGACTGTGCCGCCTGCTCGACCCCGCGCCCCGCTCGCCCTGCAGATGTGCGCAACTCATCGCCCCCTTGATCACTCGCTCATCCTCCACTTCGGGTGGTCTCGGCGAGGTAACAAAACCGGACGAACGAGCCGCGGAGCACCTCTTCCCGCCCTGTGGCCCTGTGTGACAACGGAGTTACCCGCTCCCCTGTCTACTGGTCGCACAGCTCTCAGTCCCGCGAGCAGACACAGGAGGCCCCATGGCCACCGCTAGCCGGCGCTGCGCCGAATGCGACGCAGAGTTCGCCTGGACCAGCAGGAATCCCACCCGCAGGTTCTGCGCCCCTGGCTGCCGGGCCCGGTGGTGGCGGGCGCAGCAGCTGCGGGCCGCCGAGGCGCCGGAGCCTGCGGAGGTCCCGTACGCCGCCGAGCCCGGCGCCGGCCTGGGCGCCTTCCACGAGTGCCCCAACTGCGGCGAGCACCTCACAGTCATCAACCTGCTTATCCCCGAGGCCCGTTGACGCGGGCCCGCCATGCCCATGTCCAAACAGTCGGTTCTGTCACTTGGACAGCACTCCGGGCATTCTTGGCGAGGCATCCGAGCGCCGTTTACGGAGGGGACGACACATGAGACGCGCGTGGTGGGTGGTCGCCGGGCTGGTGACCGCGCTGGCCGTGCCGCCCGGCGCGGCTAGCGCCAAGCACGGCGCAAGCCCGCAGATCCAGTCGCTGGACGGCAGCGGCAACAATCGGGCGCATCCGGACTGGGGCCGGGCCGACAGCCCGTATGCGCGCTTGACCGCCCCGAATTACGCCGACGGGCACAGCGCCCCCGCCGCCGGGCCCGACCCTCGCTACGTCAGCAACCGCATCTTCGGCGACGAGGAGGTCCTGGGGGGCAACGACGTACCCGCGGTGAACATCTTTTCCGAGCGCCAGGTCAGCCAGTGGGGCTGGGCCTGGGCCCAGTTCCTCGACCACACCTTCGCGCTGCGCCTCGGCGAGCAGGCCAGTGACCCGCAGGGCGAGCGGGAGGACATGAAGGGCGACGGAAGCGATCCGCTGGAGCTGATATCCGGCAAGCACTATCTGCCGTTCGTACGATCCAGGCCGGCCGACGGCACCGGCGTGACCAACGCGCGCCAGCAGGTCAACATGCAGAGCTCCTACCTCGACGCCTCCGGCGTCTATGGCACCAAGAACACCCGCCTTGACTGGCTCCGGCAGGGCCCGGCGGACGGCAATGTGGCCAACAACGGGGCGAAGCTGCTGCTGCCTGACGGCTACCTGCCCCGCCGCGACGCACGAGGCGATGCCTCGAACGCGCCCGCCACGGACATCGACGGCCAGCTCCACGCCGATCCGGCCAGCGCGGCGGTCGCCGGGGATGTACGGGTGAACAACAACATCGCGGTGACCGCGGTCCAGACGCTGTTCGCCAGGGAACACAACAGGATCGTCGACGCGCTGCCCGCCTCGCTCGGTGAAGAGAAGCGGTTCCAGATCGCCCGGCGGGTGGTGATCAGCGAGATCCAGTACATCACCTACCGCGAGTTCCTGCCCGCCATGGGGATCGATCTGCCGCGCTACCGGGGCTACGACCCGAAGGTGAACACCACGCTGTCCAACGAGTTCGCCGCCACCGGCTACCGGGCGCACAGCATGATCCACGGCGGGTTCTCCGTCACCCAGCCCGCCGACCGCTACACGCCGGCCCAACTGGACGCGTTCCGGGCCGCGGGACTGCCCGCCTTCCTCACCAACGACGGCAAGGTGGTCATCGAGGTCGACATGGTGCACACCCGCGACAACCCCTCGCTGGTCAAGGGCCTGGGTCTTGGCCCGACGCTGCAGACCATCGGGGAGCGGGCGCAATACCGCAACGACGAGACGGTCGACCACCTGCTGCGCAGCGTGCTGTGCGGGCCGCAGAACGCCGACCCGAAGTGCGTCTTCGACCTCGGCGCGACCGACCTGGCCCGCAGCCGCGACCACGGCATGCCGTCGTACAACTCCATGCGCCGGGCCTACGGCCTCCCGCCCGCCCGGTCGTTCACCGACATCACCGGCGAGACCACCGACGCCTTCCCCAAGGACCCCGAACTCACCCCCGGCAACGAGATCAACGACCCGGACAGCACCGACTTCACCAATATCACCAACCTCTTCGGCAGCAAGGTCGGCCACCGCAACGACCCGCGCGACCACTCCACCGTCAGCTACACCAAGCGGACCACGCTCGCCGCCCGGCTCAAGGCGATCTACGGCTCGGTCGACCGGGTGGACGCCTACGTGGGCATGCAGTCGGAACCGCACCTGAAGGGCTCGGAGTTCGGCCAGCTGCAGCGCTCCATGTGGGCGCAAGAGTTCGGGCGGCTGCGCGACGGCGACCGGTTCTTCTACGGCAACCAGGCCGGCACCCTGAAGGCAATCTCCAAGAAGTACGGCATCGACTTCCGCCACAACCTGGGCGACCTCATCGCGGCCAACACCGACATCAAGCGCACCGAGCTGTCCGGCACGGTCTTCTTCCCCCGCGGCGAGGTGCCGGCCGGCTCCTGCCGTGTGAGCTACGCCGCGGAGCCGAAGGCCAGCGGCGGGTTCACCGGCACCATGAAGATCAAGAACACCGGGCGGACGCCGCTCACCGCCTGGTCCGTGCGCTTCCGCTACGCCGACGGCCAGCAGATCAAGCAGTCGGAGGGCGCCGAGGCCGTCCAGAACGGCACCGACGTCGCCCTGCAGAGCCCCGGCCCGGACAGCGCCCTGGCCCCCGGCCAGACCCGCCGGGTGTCCTTCACCGGCACCCTGCCCGGAACCAACAGCACCCCGTCCGCCTTCAACCTCAACACCACCGGGTGCGCCACCTGATACCGGCAATCCATCATTGAGCCATTGCTGCCCCAGCCGGGTCCGAAGCTGGCTGAGGGCAGCCCCCGGAGCGACGCGACGACATCCCCGAGGC
>NZ_JBNNJZ010000786.1:0-3059 GCF_050270335.1 Streptomyces sp. NPDC059900 | reverse complement strand
TGCCTGAGCTGAGTTCGCCGCCGCGATCGGCAGCCCCTGGCCAATGTCGCCGTATTGAAAGAAGGGTCGCGCAAAGGCGGTTGGGTACGGTCTCTCACTTCGATGCGGCGGCGTCATACGGTTTGACCATGGACATGGTCAGTGGCGTTGTCGGCATCGAGTACTCGCACTTCTACATTCACGAGGATATCGAGAACGAGCTGGAGGTCGACGAACAGATTCCTGACTTCCGCACCGACGTGCCTGTGATCGTCACCCCCGGCAAGCTGACTGTCGTCAGCCGCGTCCAGTCCCACGAGGCCTGGGTGACCCTCATGCACACTGAGACCGAGCCCGTACAGCAACCGGAGCAGTGGCAGCTGCTCGGCAGGTGGCCGTACCGCCCCGTTTCCGGCGGGCGGATGGGCATGTCCGGCCCCACCACAGGCCCTGCCACACCCGCTGCAGGCTGGCTTCCAGGCGCCGGGGAATATGCCCCGGCCCTGCAACTCAACCCGGCCATGAACTACACCGTCCTCGTGTACGCCAAGGGCCGTCAGAACTCCCGAGCCCGACATGGAGCCGCCATGGACCGTGAGGAATGGGGCCTGCACGAAGGACTTGAGGACTACGTGGCCGTCTTCATCCCCGCCGACCGGCAGGCATGGCCTCGGCACGCGGGCGAAACGCTGTGAGACCGTCGTGCTTGTGATCGAGTCTTGGGTGGTCCGTGACAGCCCCGACGTGACGGTGTCGTCCGAGGCGGTGCTTGAGGTGCTGCGGGTGCGGATTGATGGCGGTCTGTTCGAGACGTGGTTTGCCGGTTCGACCGGCCGGTTGTTGGGTTTCGTGACGAATACCCAGCGGGCGATGGTGATGCTGCTCGACGGGGAAGACGATCCCGGCGAACACGCCGTGGAGCCGGGAGCGCCGGGATCGAGAGAGGGCTTCGTCCTCTCCAACGGGCAGCACGACGTGTACCAGAATGAGGACACCGTGCCCATCGGTGAAGCGTTCACCATCGTGGGCCACATCATCCGCCGGGGCTCGTGGCCCACGGACACACGGTGGGTGGCCGACCGCTGACCGCGATGCGCGGTTACGTGTTCTCGGGCGGGAACGGTGTGGCCTGGTGGTAGTACATCTGCCAGGGGGCGTTCGGGCCCTGCTTGCGCCACAGGGAACTGCGGCGGGCCCGTTTTTCGCCGTGCGTGGTCTCATAGGTGAGATGTACGAGGCCGGGGGCCAGGAGGACGCCGGTGAAGTCTGAGGGCTCGTAGCGTGGGCCGTCTGCGTCCGCGCCGTCCAGCTCCGGGAGCGCGGCCAGCATCTCCTCGTATGTCCACCGGCGTCCTGAAGCGCCGACCTCGATGAACTCCGGGTCCAGCAGCTGCCCGGCAAGAGCACGCGAGGTACGCACGCCGGGGTCCATCAGGCGCAGTTCGCCTGCGATCGCTTCGCGTATCTCGTCTGCTGCATGGCTCATTCAGGCATCCTCGCCCGGGCTACCCGCCGGCTCGCAACCAGCCCATGGGCCGACTACTTCGGGTCACGGGAGAACAGTGCCGTCGACCAGCGGTAGCCGAGCGCCGCCAGGCCCGCGCACCAGGCGATGGTGAGCCAGCCGCTGTTGCCGATTTCTGTGCCGAGGAGGAGCCCGCGGAGGGTTTCGATGGCCGGGGTGAAGGGCTGGTACTCGGCGAGCGGCCGGAACCAGCCCGGCATCGCCTCGACCGGGACGAACGCGCTGGAGATGAGCGGCAGGATCATCAGCGGCAGCGCGTTGTTGCTGGCCGCCTCGGGATTCGGGCTGGCCATGCCCATCCCGACCGCGATCCAGGTGAAGGCCAGGGCGACCAGCGCCAGCAGCCCGATTGCCGCCAGCCACTCCAGGGCCGTGGCGTCGGTGGACCGGAAGCCGATGGCCACGGCCACGGCTCCGACGACCAGCACACTGAGGATCGCCTGCAGCACGCTGCCGATGACATGCCCGATGAGCACGGAGCCGCGGTGGATGGCCATCGTACGGAAGCGGGCGATGATCCCCTCGGCCATGTCCATGGACACGGACACCGCGGTCCCGGCCGGGGTGGCGCCGATGGTCATCAGGAGGATGCCGGGGACGAGGTAGGCGATGTAGTCGGAGCGATCGGCTCCGCCACCACCGATGCCCGCGCTCATCACGTCGCCGAAGACGTAGACGAACAACAGCAGCAGGACGATCGGCGTCAGCAGGATGTTGAGCGTGAGAGAGGGATAGCGCCGCGCATGCAGGAGGTTGCGGCGCAGCATGGTGGAGGAGTCGCGTACGGCGAGGGGGAGGGCGAGAGAGCTCATCGGACGGTCTCCTTGGGCTGGGCGGCGGGATGGTCGGTCGGCTGGGCGGCGGACTGCTTGGCGGGGTGGTCGGTGCCGCTAGTCAGGGCGAAGAAGACATCGTCGAGGTCGGGTGTGTGCAGGGTCAGTTCGTCCGCCTCGATGCCCTCGGAGTCCAGCCAGTCGAGGATGGCGCGCAGTTCGCGCTGGGTGCCGTCGCTGGGGATCCGCAGGGAGAGGGATTGGTTGTCGGCGGTGGCCTCACGCACGGCCAGGCTCGCGGACCGGTAGGCGGCCGGGTCGGAGAAACGAAGGCATACGTGCCCGCCGGGGATGAGCCGCTTCAGTTCCTCTGCCGTGCCTTCGGCGGCGATCTTCCCTTCGTTCAACACCGCGATGCGGTCGGCGAGTTGGTCGGCCTCTTCCAGGTACTGGGTGGTGAGGAAGACGGTGACGCCGTCCGAGACCAACTCACGGATGATGCCCCACATGTTGTGCCGGGAGCGGGGGTCGAGGCCGGTGGTGGGCTCGTCCAGGAAGATGATGCGCGGACGCCCGACCAGGGTCATGGCGATGTCCAGGCGGCGCTTCATGCCGCCGGAGTAGGTGACGGCCGGTTTCTTCGCGGCCTCGGTAAGGTCGAAGCGCTCCAGCAACTCGGCTGCCGCCCGACGCCCTTCGCGGCGGGAAAGATGGTGCAGATCCGCCATGAGGAGCATGTTCTCCTCGCCGGTGATCAGGCCGTCGACGGCGGAGAACTGCCC